>CAMDZU010000083.1 GCA_945910715.1 uncultured Clostridia bacterium | reverse complement strand
TACCGATACCGCCGCCTGTGGGGGTATGGCTGTCCGAGCCGATAAGGGTCTTGCCGGGCTTTCCGAAGCGTTCAAGATGTACCTGATGGCAGATACCGTTGCCGGGACGTGAGAACCAGATTCCGTGCTTCTTGGCAACGCTGCCGATAAAGCGGTGGTCGTCTGCGTTTTCAAAGCCTGACTGTAATGTGTTGTGGTCAATGTAAGCAACCGAGCGCTCTGTCTTTACTCTGTCCACGCCCATTGCCTCGAACTGAAGATATGCCATTGTACCTGTTGCGTCCTGTGTAAGGGTCTGGTCAATCTTTAATCCGATTTCTGTACCTTTTATCATCTCGCCGTCAACAATGTGAGCTTTGATGATTTTTTCTGTTAATGTTAAGCCCATGGTTATCTCCTTTGTATTATAAAATATCTGTCTTTATTTTACTATATTTAGTGTACTTTGTCAAGAAAATAACAACATGAAATGAATAAATATTATTATGAAACTTGCAAAAGAAAAACGGTAAAATTTGTTGACTAAAATGCTGTAAAATGCTATAATTAGATATATATGTGTAAAAGGGAGCAAAAAATGCGTAAAAAACCCTGTATCGCAATGATATTATTTGCGGCAATTTTGTTTAGCGGCTGCAAAAGCAGCGGACAAAGCAAGGCCAATGTGATAAATGCCAATAACTATGACGGAGCATCATTTGAAACTACCGTCGTAAGCACTGCTGCGCCCATTCCCGAAACAAGCGCTGTGCAAACGGCTGAAATTATCACAACTGCGCCTGTTGATACCACTTCTGTTCATATTTCAGAGGAAAGTGAACAAACTACTGTTCATATTCCCGAGGAAAGTGAACAAATCTCCGCTGTCACATCGGAAACAACGGCAGAAACAACCACCGTACCGCCTGCGACAACCACAACGGCTGCAACCACAACGGTTGCTACAACAACATCAGCAATCACCACGGCGGAAACTACAACGGCAACAACCACCACGGCGGAAACTACAACGGCAACAACAACGGCGGAAACAACCACCGTACCCGATCAAACCGAGCTTCCCGACTTCCCGCAGAACAGCTACAAGCCTCTTAATTACAGCGAGGTTAAGGGAATATGGATAAGCTACATTGAAATAAGCGACTTCCTTACGGGAAAAACCGAAAGTCAGTTCAGAGCAGGTATAGGCGCAGCCTATGACAAGTGCGTTGGTCTTGGACTTAACACGGTTTACGTTCATGCAAGGGCATTCTGCGACGCTTTTTACGATTCGGAGCTGTTTCCCCTGACAAAATATGTGACGGGCTCATACGGCGCAAAAATGCCATTTGATCCGCTGGAAATTATGGTTGATGAGGCGCATAAGAGGGGCTTGTCCTTTCAGGCGTGGATAAATCCGTTGAGAGCCTACAGTGACGCAGATATTTCTTCCGTTAAGGGAGGCGTTGTAAAGGAATGGTACGACGACGCTTCCAAGCGCGGCAAGTACATTGTAAAGGTGGGCAGCTACTGGTATCTCAATCCTGCCTATAAGGAGGTAACAGACCTTGTGGGTAAGGGAGCGGCAGAAATTGCTTCAAACTATGACGTTGACGGACTGCACATTGACGATTATTTTTACCCCACAACAGATTCAAGTTTTGACGCAAGCGCCTTTGCAGCCGGCGGTTACTCGGATTTGTCCGAATTCCGTCTTGCCAACTGCGACAGGGTTGTAAAGAGCATTTACGATAATGTGAAATCGGTAAACAAAAAAATGCTTTTTGGCATAAGCACGCAGGGCAACGTCACAAACAACCTTACCCAGCTTTACGCAAACGTTGAGAAATGGGCGACAAACAAGGGCTATGCGGACTATTTCGCTCCCCAGATTTACTATGGCTTTGAACATTCGTCACAGGATTTTGTCAAGGTGCTTACTCAATGGCAGAAGATGGTGGAAAAATCGGGTGCAGACCTTATTCCGGGGCTGTCTGTCTACAAAATCGGCGAGGTAGATACCTGGGCAGGAAGCGGCAAATACGAATGGCAGAACTACGGAGATATAATCAAAAGGCAGATTGAAGCCGCAAGGGAAACCGATAATTACGGCGGAATTGTCCTTTACAGCTACAAATATGTTTTCGGAAGCGGAAAGACAAGCGCAATGAATACCGAAATTGAGGCGTTCAAGCCCTTGCTGACCGAGTAATGAGGATTTATAATGAAGAAGTTACTTAAAGCGGCAAGTCTTGGTCTTGCTTTGTTCATGTTATTAGCAAATATGAACATTTCAGCCTTTGCGGAAATGACAGAGCCCGATGAAACGGAGGAAACAGGCGCTATACCGCCTTACAGCGCTGCTTTTTCCCTTACAAACAATATGCGCTCGGTTATTATAACCCCGTCGGTTGACTTTTACACATCACCCGAGGACGATGAGGCGGCAGTTTCCGTTCAGCTTGATACTGTTTATCAGAATTCGGTGGACATAGGTCTTAACACCGTGTTTATCAGAACCGTTGCCGATGATTGTTCATATTACAGCGCCGATATGAACAAAACAGGAGAGAATGACTACATAAGCCTTGCAATTTCAAAGGCAGACACCTACGGACTTGACGTTTTTCTTATCTATAATATAGATTATGTGCTGTCAAAATGCGGCAATATTTCCGATGCTACAGATACCCTCATAAGCGAAACTCACCGTTTCGCCCTCAAATACAAGGCTGACGGAATTATCCTTGACGATTATTATTCACAGCGGTCGGGTGAAAGCTTCGGAAACTATATGGCTGTTGGCTCGGGAATAGGCTATGAAAACTGGCTTTACGACTCCACCGAGTATTTTTTCCGCACCGCCTGCGACGTTATTCACGCAACGGACAACTCCATTGCCGTTGGGCTTATGGTAAACGATATGTGGGCAAATTCAACCTCCAATGAGGCAGGCTCCGAAACGGCTGACAGCACACAGGCATTGTATGACGGCTTTGCCGACACAAAAAGCTTTGTTGAAAAGGGTTATGTTGATTTCACGGTGGTAAAGTCCTATGGCTCTCTTACGGACGGCAATCTGCCATTTGAAAAGGTAACAGGCTGGTGGGGAACATTATCCGCCGACAGCAGCATGCCGATGTACGTTGTTCACTATAACGAGAAAATAGGAACAAGCAGCATGGGCTGGGGCGGAGAGGACCAGCTTCTGCGCCAGTTATCCACAGCAAAGGACATTACGGGCTACGGCGGCAGCGTGTTCAACTCCTACGCAAGCCTTACGGCAAACCCCCTTAATTCCACCACCACTCTTACCCAGTTTTACGGCAATCAGATCAACGAGGAAACCCTTTTTGAGGACCTTGTAATGACTTCGCCAAGCAGGCTGAAATACACAACGGAAGAGCCTGTTGCGGAGTTTATGGGCTCTTTTGACGAGAATTTCGACGTTTATTTCAACGGCAGCAAAATTGAGCTTAACAAAGCAGGCAACTTCTACCTTGAAAAAGACCTTGCAATCGGCAACAACAAATTCACAATCACACACAAGGGCAAGACCTATACATACAACATTGAGCGTAAAATCACGGTTATGAAGTCGGTTGACGACTCAATAGGCGAGGGCAAGACCCTTAAAGTCGAGGGCGGCACAAAAATCCAGCTTTCAGCCATTGCCTACAAGGGCGCAACCGTTACCGCCTCAATCAACGGCAAGGTAATTACTCTCAAGCAGACCTCCACCACCCTTGACAACGACGACCTTAACTCCTACTATGCACGTTTCAAGGGAACATACACAGTTCCCGACGGAATTATCGGCGAGGAGCAGAATCTGGGAATGATTACCGTTGTGGGCACATACAAGGGCTACACAATGACAATGTACGGCTCAAAGGTAAAGGTAAACGCACTCCCCGAGCCGCCCAAGGAGGAAATTACCGCCGAAATCTACGATCAGGACTCCGCAGGCTCAGGCGAGGTTGTAGGTACAATTGACCCCATTAAAACCGAATCTGAAGCGGTAACATTTGTCAAGACTCTGAACAATTATACCTTTGTATATAACGCAAAAACAACGGGTGCTGTGCTTACTCCCGACTTCGGACAGCTTCCTGCGGGAACGCTCGATTATTACCTTTCCACCTCGGGCAGCTATTACATAACCGAGTCGGGCAAGCGATTCAACTGCTCTGACGTAACCCTTGCAGAGGGCTTAGGACTGGGGGATAACAAGCTTTTCGTCCGCTCCGTGGGAACAAGCGGCGGCGACAGCTACATTAAAATTCAGCTTGACGACAAGGTAAGCTACAACGTTGAAACAATAGGCAACACCTATTTCACCGCCTATGACGGAGATTACAACGTTGATAATTTCACAGCGGATTATGTGTATATAACCTTTGACAACGTAACCAGCGTAACCAAGCTTCCCTCCTTCGAATACAATCTTGTGTTCAGTTCGGGCAAGTGGGAAACCGTTACCATAAACGGCGTGCCCAAATTCCGACTTGTTCTTAAATTAAGGCAGCCCGGCGTATATATGGGAAGCGGCGCATATTATGACAGCGAGGGCTGTCTTATACTGACTTTTCAGGTGCCAACAAACGTTATCAGCAATCTTAATATTGTGATAGACCCGGGACACGACTACGGCGTTTCCGCAGATAAGTTCGACCCCGGCGCAATCGGTCACGTTACCGAGCAGAAGGTCAATCTTGCGGTTGCAAAGACCCTTACGTCACAGCTTAAGGATATGGGCGTAAACGCAGTCAGACTGAAAACCGAAAGCACTTTCCTGCTTACAGCCTCACGTCCAAGCTACGCACGACAATACGGCTGCGACCTGTACATTTCGCTTCATTCAAACAAAGTAACCACCAACAGCGACGCAAGGGGAGTGGAGGTTTACTACTTCACGCCTTACTCACAGCCTCTTGCCGCCGCAATTTCCGCCGAGATTGCCAACTACTTTCAGAACAACGTTTATTCCGACGGAGCAAACAAGAACAGAGGCGCAAAGTACAGCTACTACTGGGTAACGGAACAGCAGGATTTCCCGTCGGTGCTTGTTGAGATGGGCTTTGTAAGCAATCTTGAGGACGCAATGGCGCTTGCTGACAGCGAACATCAGGCAGGAATAGCAAAGGCTATTATAAATGGTATAAACACTTACCTTTCACGAAGCAGCATTTCCTACAGCACCAACGGCAATGATTCCGCAGGAGAGGGCGGCGGAGATGTTACAACATCACCTGCCGAAACGGAAGCTCCCGAGGATTCCTCAGAGCCGGAGGAAACCACCACAACTCCGGGCACAACAGACGAAAACGACGCAATTCCCGATGACGAATCACAGGAAACGATAGGCAGCGATGACGATGAAGTTCCCGAGGAGGGCGAGGAAATCCCCGAGGACGAGGACGGCGAGGAAATTCCTGCTGATGAGGAGGAAGCAATCGAGGAAGAAGAGCCGCCAATTGAATAATTTCGGGAATTTTGTAAAATTGTCTGAAAAAACCGCTTGCATTTATTGTTAATATTTGATATAATATACAAGGCGTGTTAAATTGTTAAAACGCTATGCAAATTTAAAAAGTAAAGGGGAAAAAATATGTCAGCAAGTATTGTTGTCGGAACACAATGGGGCGATGAAGGAAAGGGCAAGATCATTGATATTATTGCTTCTCGTGCAGACGTGGTAGTTCGTTCACAGGGAGGTAACAACGCAGGTCATACTGTTGTAAACAATGGCGAAACCTATAAGCTTCACCTTATTCCGTCAGGCATTCTTTATAAGGATACATTGTGCCTTATCGGTGCAGGCGTAGTTCTTGATCCGAAGGATCTGCTCAGCGAAATTGACAATCTTGAGCCAAGAGGAGTTTCCTTTGCAAACCTTAAAATCGACCCGAGAGCTCACGTTGTAATGCCATGGCATATTGCCCTTGACGGACTTTCCGAAAAATTCAGGGGAAATTCCGATATAGGAACAACCCACCGTGGAATCGGTCCTACTTATATGGATTAATACGAGCGCTGCGGATTCAGGGTTTACGACCTTGTTCACCCTGAGGTTTTTGTTGAAAAGGTAAGAGCAACGGGCAAGCTGAAAAACAAGATTATCACCGAAGTTTACGGCGGAGAGGCATTTGATCTTGAAGCGGTTATCAAGGAATATACCGAATACGGCAAGCGCCTTGCAAAGTACGTTGATGATGTTTCAGTGCTGGTTTACAACGCT
>CAMDZU010000082.1 GCA_945910715.1 uncultured Clostridia bacterium | reverse complement strand
ATTAACTGATCGTTTATAGGAGTAAAGTTGTCGTCGTTTACATTTTCCGAGCCGAGCTCAACAACGGAAACTGCGGATAAATCCTGAATTGCCTTGTAATAGTTGCTTGGAGCGGTGATTTTAAGGCCGTTTACCTTGCCGTTATAGCCGTCGAAATTGTCGGTGATTTTTCCCTCGTCTGTGTAGAGGATAACAAAGCCGATGTCCCCTGTATCGGAAATTCCCGAGAAGAGGATAAGCGCCTCGTTGTAGCTCATGGGGCTGTTGAAGGAAACGTACATATCAACGGTTTCTACTGCGGAATTATTATTTGAATAAGAGGCAATGCGGTAATTCTGCTCCGCCTCCTCAAGGCGCTGTGCGGCGCTTATTTCGTATGTTGTCGGCTTGATTGAAACATCGGGCTGAGCGGTTGCGGACATAAAGGTGAATACGCCGATTGTTACGGTAACTGCCGCCGCAGCAGCCGCCGTCGGGATATAGACTGCGGGATTGCGGTAAAAGCTGCGCTTGGGCCGCTTTGCGTTCATCTTGATTTTTTCGCTGTCAAAGGTGTACTGTGAAAGCAATTCCTTGTAAAAATCGTTCTTATTCATTATGCCGCCTCCTTTCTCAATATATTATATGCCGCCTGTGATATTTTATAGGTTGAATTTCTTTTTCTGGCGCTCAATGGTGCGGTAAAGCTTGTTTTTCACGGTGGAAAGATTAACGCCCAGTGCGTCCGCAATCTCGTCCAGCTTCATATCGCATACAAAATGCAGGTAGAAAATCCTGCCGGTCATTTCGTCGGTATTGGCAATATCCTCGAAAATCTGCCTTGCCATCATTTCGTTGCAAAGCACGTCCTCAAGGTTTTTCTGTGTAGCGGACATTTCCGCCTCCACAGCCACCATCTGCTCCTCGGTGAAATCCCCGAAGGACTGAGCCCTGCTGTGCTTTTTGATAACGCCGAAATAGGATTTGCACTCAAATTTTGCAATATTTATAAGGAAAGCCTCCGGGCTGTCAATATCGGCATAGCCCTTTTTGCTTATTCTCTGATAAAATCTTGCGTAAATGTTCTGGAGAATATCCTCCGAATCAAGGATATTTCCGCATTTGCTGATTACGAAACGGGAAACGGCGCTTATTGTTTCGTCGTAAACCCGATTGAAATAAGAGTCAAGCGTGTAATCGCCCACAGGCTCACCTCGCTTTCAACCTTACAATTTGTAGTAAGTAAATTTTTGAAAAAAGTTTCACTCAAAATAAAAAAATTTTACAAAAGCCTTTACAGAGCGTAATAAAGCATTATGCTGTTACTCAGGGAATAATTATTCACGGAATAAACCCTAAAAGGTACATTTATTTATTATAATGCTAAAATTTTTATCTGTCAAGCGGAATATTCCTTGTCACGTGGGACAATACTCTGTTCAGAAAAAGGGGGAATAAAAATGAAAATACACACACTTGACTTAGCAATGCTTATAGGGGCTGCCTGTGCGGTGCTGATTTCGGGCTTTACCGCCTTTTCCGAAAGCTGTGAAAAGGCGCAGGACGAGTTTTTCCGTCTGCACATAATGGCAAATTCGGACAGCGACGAGGATCAGGCGCTTAAATACGATCTGCGTGATTATCTGCTCAACGACCTTGGGGTAATTTTCGAGGACAGCCGGAATGCGGAGGACGCCGCTCTTGCCGCAAAGCAGAACCTTGCCTACATAAACGAAAAGGCGCAGGCCTTTGTTTATGAAAATGGCTATGAATATACAGTACGCAGTCAGGTCTGCAATATGTATTTTACCACAAGAGTTTACGGTAATACCACCCTGCCTGCAGGAAATTACAACGCTCTGCGGCTGACTATCGGCAAGGGGGAGGGACATAACTGGTGGTGCGTGCTGTTTCCGCCGCTGTGCCTGCCTGCCGCAGAGAAAAATGAGCTTTTCAGCTGGGCGTACAGTCAGGGCTATGACGAGGAAGCGATACTGACTCTCGCCCAGAGCAGAGAGATTGAAAAAAGCGATTGTGAAATCAGGTTTGCTTTATACGAATTTATTAAAGGGCTGTTCGCTCCGCAGGAGTAATTCCACAGGGAGCGAACAGCCCCTTTCCGCCTGCGCCTGTCAAGGGAAATTTATGCAGGATGACGGAAAAGATGCAAGCAAGCATGCGGCAAAGGCGGCAGCCGTTAATTGTGCGGTGTTGCCTTAAATATTGTATATTTCGTAGGTGATTTTCATTGTCTGCTGATCGGTCTTTACAACAGGCGCAGACAGATTGTTTATTGTGGCGAGATAATTTTTCAGTATCATCATTGAGCCGTTATAGCTCAACGGAACAAAGGGCAGTCTGTTTTCATAATCGTAGCCAAAGCCTCCCGAGCCTGAATTTGCGTTGCTCTGAAGGGCAATAAAGCTTATTCCGTCCGAGCTTGCCATAAGAGAGCTGCCGCTTGGAATAAGCAGTCTGCCGCCCAGAACAGACGCTGTGCCCGAGGGGTTGGTAATTCCCGTGTTTGTTTCGTTTCCGTCCTCGTCAACGCACATTACATAAGTTTTTCCGTCAGCATACCGTGCAAGGTAGTAATTTCCCTTGTAATATGCGGTTGAGTAGGCGTCAAGATAGTCCCTGTTAAAGCTTTTCGTTTCCAGTATTTCCTTTGTGACAGGGTCAATAAAGGTAACTGTTGCTGTTCCGCCGCTGTTTTTTAAGAACATTACTCTTCCGTCCTCGGTAACAAAGGCGGACATAACGCTGCTGCATATTCCCGTAAGCCTTGTAACGGTGTATTTATTCTGCGACAAAGCAGAAGTCAGATCGGACATAAGGCTTATTTTTGCGGGATTCTGGGTTTCAATATCCGTAACTGTAAGTCCGTTTGATTCGTATTTGATAAAGGTATAAATATTTTTTCTGAAGCAGCCCAAAAACCTTGCGTTATAATCCGACCAGGCAACAGGCTGAAGACCTGTGGGGTGCTGGGTCAGAATTGACGTTTCGGAAAAGCGCTGGGGCGTATCGTAAATTGGCGCAGGATCCCTGTGGGCCGACCAGCCTGCCGAGCCCCCCGCAAGGCTTGTGAGAGTAACGGCGCTGAAGGTGCAGTTTCCTCTGTCCGTGCCGAAGTCCCAGACGTGGCGGAAACCGTTTTCGATTTTGCCGCTTTCGTTGGCATTGTACGAGCCTCTCATTGTGTCGCTGCCTGTGTAAGCTCCTCCTGCGTGAGCCACCTCAACCGCCTCCGCAGGGGGAATAATCTGTTCTGCGCTTTCGGGCAGGGGATCCTTCCACAGCATTATTCCTCCCAGCGCCTTTTTGTAAATGGGTGTAACGTTCTTGTAAAGCTCCCTGAAATCCGTTCCTGCAAACAGCCATTCCACAGGGGGATTGAGCAGTTTTTCAATGGCGTTGGTCACCATATTTTCATCTTCCGCTCTGTAAACCTCGCCGCCTGTTTTTCCGTCAAAAAGCTGTATTTTTGTTTTTCCCTTAATCATTACTGTTCCTCCTGTTCCGTTATCTGAAATTCTGCGGTAAACGCAGGAATAAATTGGCCGCTTATGCTGTTTTTGAGCGTTCCTGCCGAGTTGTCGTAGGAAACGCTGCAATTGCCGCTTGCAAGGCTGATATTCTCAAAGGCAAGGAAAACAACGTTCAGATCGCTCTGATATGCGCTTTGTGGATAATAATAGTCAAAGCCGCCCGTTTTGGGTATTCCGATAACAAAGGCGGTTCTTTCCGTTCCGCCGAAGTCAACGGGATTACCGAACACAATTTCCACTCCCCCCGAAACCGCCCTTGCATAAGGAATATCCCCAAAGGCACAGCCGAAGCCAAAGCCGATTTTCTCTCCCAAAACAGCCCACTGTTCAAAAGCCTGTGAAATATTTTCCCTGATTACGTCAACGTGAATTTCTGTCGGCTCCTCGTCAAAGGCAATGTGCAGTTTATCTCTCGATACCGCAAAATAAGGCATTTCAAAGGCAAAGGTCCTGTTCGGATTTTTAAGTCCCTCGCCCGAAAGCAGCTGACCCCATACGCTGATAATTCCCTGCTCCTTTTCCATAAGGCAGCTGCCCGAGGAAATTTCCGCCGCAAGCACAAGATTGTTTACTCCGTAGCCTACCGTTTCGAGAAAATTATGGAGCGTTACCGTGGCATATTCATTGGCCTTGAGCTGTGTTATTGCTCTCGGGAAAACCTCGCTGTCGTTGAAATACAGCCGTAATGTAAGCAGGCAGTCTTCCCTTGGCTTAACCACAATTTCTCCCCCGAAAACAAGGCTTGTTTCGGAAATTGCCTTGAAGTCAAGGGAAAGGAGAGTGGTGGCAATGCCGCTCTGCATAACCTTTTCCTCGTCGTTTCTTGCGCTGAGGCAGTAAAGCTTAAGCTTCTTTTCAAGAAGCTCTCCCTCGTCGGAAAGCTCAGGCTCGCTTACGGTATTCTTTGAAAAGGAGGAAAGAAAGGCGGTCAGCGTGCCGTCATAGGTATAAACAATCTCGCTGATTATAATATTAAAAAGGCTGCTGTCGCTGTCATTCTGCAGATAAACGCTGTCCCCTGCCTCAAGATAGGGCAGACCCTGCATTGTCACCTCTGCGCCGTAATAGGAAAAGCCTGCGTAATCGGCGTAGATACGCTGCGCCATAAGCTCCGTTGCGAAGGGGTTTTCCTGTCGGTAGGTGGAAAGGCTCGTGCCCTCTCCTGCGGAATAAACCTTGTCCTCCCACACAAGCTCCACCTGCTTTACGGCAAACTCCTCCGCCTTAATAAGCAGGTCGGTGTAGTTGTCACGCCTGATTATCTCGCCGCAGTTTTGGTGCTTTTTCAGGGTTAATACTCCGTACCTGTCAAACTTTGCACAGCCGCCGTTTGCTCCTGCAATATAGCCTATCATATCCCGATAGGTGCAGCCGAGGGGCGGCTGATTACATACAAAGGAGCGGCTTCTGAAATCAGCCTCAATTCCGAGATTTTCGCACAGGTCTTCAAGCACCGTCTGCATTTTCTGTGGGAAAACAAGCTTTGTCCTGTACGTTTCCCCAAGTCTGTACATTCTGTCGTAGCAGGTTATGGTATAGCGCTTTCTTCTGCGGTAGCGCCTGCTTATGTAAAACTCTCCAAGGGGACATTGCTCGTCGCTGCCCTCAAAGCGTATATAGGGCTTTACCATAACGTCAAGGGGGATAATTATATCCGTTGCAAGCTCAAAATGAAAACGGTTGGAGCAGGTTGTGCCAAGCTCCATATCCTCCTCGTGCACCACGTCGTCGAACTGAAAGGACAATATGTCCCTGTCCGTAAAGACATAATCCCCTGCGATTATTGTGCAGGAAATTTCACGTCCGTTTGCTCCTGCAAGAGCCTTGTAGCCCTCTGATACCTTTACCATTACAATTCCTCCAGCACAAGCCTTGTGGCTTTGTAATAAGTCCTGCCGCCCTCGGAAAAGTCAATCTGCTCGGGCTGCTCCGCAAGGTGGAATTTCCTCTGCACCTCGCCGTAGGCGGCGGTATAAAAGCTGACGTTGAAAAACACGTTTTCCGTTTCTCTCATAACCGCTCCCAGCTCCTCCGCCGTAAGCTCCCCAAGAGTAACGGTGAGAGTAAATTTCCTCGCCACCAAATCCACAAGCATATCCCCGTTGCAGTTGTAGCTTACTCTGCTGCCCCTTGTTTTTCGCTCTGCGGAAAAGCCCACAACCTTCGGCACAGGAAGGTTATTGAAATATAGCTCCATTGCTCCTCCTATCTGACAACCCTTGCGTTAAGCTGTCTGTTCATTTCGTCCGCCGCCCTCGCCACAGCCTTTGCCACCTCTCTGCCGTCAAGGGTAACGGAAAGGTTAATGTTCTGGGTCGGCATTTTTATTTCGGGCACATTAACGTTTACGGGCGGCAGATCTCTTTCCGTATCAAAAAGCGGAGCGCCTGCTGTCCGTTCAATGCTCTCAAAAACGCCCGAAAGGGCGGAAAAATCCCCCTCGCTGTCCCCCGAAAGGGCGGTAATTCTGCGCAGCTCCGACTGTTCAAGACCGTCCATATAGCCCATTAAGTCGCCGCCCAGCTTTTCATATAATTCTTTGTCCGTCATAAGCTCCTTTCTATGTGACAAGCCTGTCGAATACCTCTGAAATTCCCTTGTCAAAGGGCATTTTCGTCCCTCTTTTTCTTAGTTCACCGCAAAGGGCGGTATTTTTCGGCATTGCCGCCATAAGCATTTCAAACTGCTTCCAGCCGATTTCGTCC
>CAMDZU010000081.1 GCA_945910715.1 uncultured Clostridia bacterium | reverse complement strand
ATCAACAAATCAACCATTCAGATAGATACTACTCATATAAGAGATACCGTTGTGCCTTACGAAATGGCTCGTTCAATGCGCGCGTCCTATTATTTCCTCGGAACGCTGCTTAGCCGCTTCCACAGGGCAAAGGTTTCAATGCCGGGGGGCTGCGACCTTGGCGACCGACCAATCGACCAACATATCAAGTGCTTTAAGGCTCTTGGCGCAAATTATTCGATTGAACACGGCATTGTTGATATTTCAGCGGACAAGCTTATAGGCACGCAGATTTATTTCGACAAGGTTACGGTAGGAGCAACGATAAATGCTATGCTTGCGGCTGTAAAGGCAGAGGGTCTTACAATCCTCGAAAACGCCGCAAAGGAACCCCATATAGTGGATTTGGCAAACTTCCTTAACTCAATGGGCGCCGATATTATGGGCGCAGGCACTGACGTAATCAAAATCAGAGGCGTTAACACACTAAGAGGAACAAGCTATTCAATAATCCCCGATCAGATTGAAGCGGGAACATTTATGATTGCTGCTGCCGCAACAAAGGGCAATGTTCTTATCAAGAACGTTATTCCGAAGCACCTTGAGCCTATTACCTCAAAGCTGAGAAAAATCGGCGTTGTGGTGGAGGAATACGACGACAGCGTGAGAGTTATCGGTCAGGACCATTACGACCGCACCAGCGTTAAAACAATGCCGCACCCGGGCTTCCCTACGGATATGCAGCCGCAGCTTGCGGCTTTGCTCACTCTCGCAAAGGGCACAAGCATTATTACCGAGGGAATATGGGACAACCGTTTCAGATACGTTGACGAGCTTAGAAGAATGGGCGCTGATATTTCAGTTGACGGAAAGGTTGCCGTAATCGAGGGTGTTGAGCATTTAACGGGCGCTCCCGTAAAGGCGGTTGACCTTCGTGCAGGAGCGGCACTTATCATTGCAGGTCTTGAAACCAATGGCACAACCGAAATCGAGGACATTTTCCATATCGAGCGTGGCTATGAGGATATGGAGGTTAAATTAAGAGGACTGGGTGCTGATATTGTAAAGCGCACTTTCCCCGACTCTATGAGAAAAGCGTTATAACAGCAATGCCGTACTTAATGTACGGCATTTTTTAAGGAGAATTTATGGCAAGAATTGTACCTATCTGCAGCAGCTCCACAACGGGAAATTCCGTTTATTTCGGCAATTCGGAGCAGGGCTTGCTTATTGATATGGGCTGCAGCTTCAAGGGGCTTAAAACTGGCCTTGAACGTAACGGACTGACCCTTGACTGCATAAAGGCGGTCTGCGTTACCCACGAGCATTCCGACCATATAAAGGGGCTTAAAATGCTGACAAAGCACACAAATATCCCCATTTTCGCAACAGAGGGCACGCTTAACGCAATGCTGAATCAGCAGGCGGTGGCTTCAACGGCTAATCTGTACGGCATTGATGAACTGTCCTCTGCGCCGATTGATATGGGAATAAAGGCCTTTCACACGCCCCACGACAGCGCAGAAAGCTGCGGCTACACAATGGAATTTGAGGGGAAAAGGCTTGCTCTCTGCACGGATTTGGGCAATGTTACGGACGAGGTGAGGGAAAATCTTCTGGGCTGTGATTTTGTTTACCTTGAAGCAAATTACGACGAGGAAATGCTGCGGCTCAATCCCAATTACCCCTATTATCTCAAAAAGCGCATAAGCTCGGGCTTCGGTCATTTGTCAAACAGCAAGTCCGCACAGTTTATCAGGGAGCTTATAGGGCAGGGCACAAGGCATTTCGCCTTAGGACATCTGAGCCTTAACAACAACACTCCCGAAACCGCAAAATGCACCATTATAAAGCTTATGGAGCTTAGCGGAATAACCGAAAACCGTGATTACATTCTTGATGTTGCGGAGTCTGTAAACAGCGGAAAATACATAGTAGTTTAAAATAAATGCGGAAAATGAACAGCTCATTTTCCGCTTTTTGCTTATATGTGGGTTACAATAAAATCCTTTAATCTGAAAAACAGGTGCCGTTTTTCAAGCTGTCTGTTTGCAAAGGAAATTACCTTTTCCTTTTTGCCCTTGCCCTGAATAAACCTGCATAAAAGGGCAACGGATTTTTCGCTTGCAAACTTGCTTATCGCCCATGAAGCCTTTCCAAACCAGCTTTCCTTTTTGATTTCGGGGACGTAATTATCCACATAGCTGTTGATTTTCTGCGCCAGCTTTCTGTAATCACATTCCGAAACGTTAAGGTCAAGCTTTGCGATATATTCGTTGGGGTTTTCGCTGTCGCACAGGTCAAATTTGAAATTCATCATAGCTTTTATTCCTTTCGCCCTTTGCTGTCAGGCTAAATTATCAGGTCCGAAGCTTTCGGGCAGCAATTGTTCAAGGGTGAATATTTTATAGTCCTCCGCCGATTTTGCAAGAATTACCTGCATTTCCCGTGGGTCGCAGAATTCCCTCATAACCTGTCTGCAAATTCCGCAGGGAGGGCAGAAGTCGGTGATTTTTCCGTTAAGTCCGCCTGCTACGGCGATTGCAATAAGCTTTCTTTCTCCGCAGGCGGCTGCGTGAAAAACTGCGTTTCTCTCGGCGCACATTCCTGCAGGATAGGACGCATTTTCTATATTTACCCCTGTGTAGATTTTTCCCGAGCCCATAAGCGCCGCCGCAGCAACGTTAAAGTGAGAGTAGGGAGCGTAGGAATTGGAAAGGGCGGTGATTGCCGCTGTGATAAGGGCGGTGGGGTTAAGAGTATTGCGGATCATATTTTGCCTCTCATAATTTGTCAAGACGTTAATTGAAAAAAGTTATTGTTTTCTGAACAATAGTATAACATATAACAAAAATATTTTCAACAGCAATTGGGTATTGTGAGATATTTTTCGTCTGACGCACCTTAAAGACAATGCACTGTATACTTCCGCAAATTTCAAAAAGAAAAAACCGCCGCATAAGCGACGGTTAAGAGAGGTAATCAGCATATATAAAAAGACTTTTTCAGTCATTGTTTTTAGACGTAAGGGCCGTCCCGCACCTGCTGTCCGGAACAGCTCCTCACTTGATTGTGACTTTATTATATATGCTCAATGTGAAAGGATTATGACAGATTTATTCGGGAAATCCGAAATAATTTACCGCCATTGTGAAAATGTGCTGAAAAAGGGAAAATCCCCTCGGAAAACGAGGGGATTTATTCAGTTAATTACTCCGCCGCCCACAACAATATCTCCGTCATAGAAAACCACACGCTGCCCCGGGGTAACGGCTCTCTGTGGCTGTTCAAATTCCACTCTGACATTGCCGTTTTCAAGGGGATAAACGGTGCAGGGCTGTTCAGTCTGCTTGTATCTGGTTTTAGCCCTGCATCTGATTGGCTGTGTAAGCCTGGAAATTGAAATCCAGTTAAGCTCCCTTGCGGTAAGGGTGTTTGTGAAAAGCTCTTCGTTTGTTCCAACGATTACGGTGTTTTTTTCTATATCCTTGCCGATAACGTACATTGGCTTTCCGAAGGCAATTCCAAGTCCCTTGCGCTGACCTGTGGTGTAGTTGATAAGACCGTTGTGCCTGCCGTAAACCTTGCCGCTTCTGTCCACAACATCGCCGTGCTTTGGGGTAATTCCCGTGGATTTTGTGATAAATGCGGCGTAATTTCCGTCAGGTACAAAGCATATATCCTGACTGTCGGGCTTATCCGCATTTACAAGGCCGTTTTCCTCCGCAAGCCTTCTGACCTCGCTTTTTTTCATTGCACCGAGGGGGAAAAGAATGTGGCTCAGCTGCTCCTGCGTAAGATTGTAGAGGACGTAGGACTGATCCTTGTTATTGTCCCCCTCCTCGCTTATTGCCTTTTTAAGCAGCCACCTGCCCCTTGCGCTGTCGTATTCCACCCTTGCGTAATGGCCTGTGGCAATGTAGTCACATTCAAGGGACATGGCTCTTTCAAGCATTGCGTCAAACTTTATATAGCGGTTGCAGTCAATGCAGGGATTGGGGGTTTCGCCCTCAAGGTAGCTTTGGTTGAAGCGTGCAATGACCTGCTCTCTGAATCTGTCCTTGAAGTTGAAAACATAGTGAGGTACGCCGAATTTGGCGGCAACCGCCCTTGCGTCCTCAACGTCGCTGAGGGAACAGCAGGTGCCCTTCATATCGCAGGCCAAGTCCCCGTTGTCGTAAAGGCTCAGTGTAACGCCCATAAGCTCATATTTGTCTTTCAGCATAAGCAGTGCGGCGCTGCTGTCCACGCCGCCGCTCATTGCAACCATAACCTTTTTCATATTATTCCTCTGTGCACGGGAACAATGTATCAAGAATTTCCGTTCCCGATTTTGTCTTGAAAATCTTACTGCGGACATTTTCAACGCTTTCCTTGCTCATACAGTCCTCGTATGCGTTGACGATAAAGTCCGCCTCAATGAGTATTCTGTAATCTTCACCGTCAACCTTGTCGTATGTATGATGATGTCCTACAAGATATGATACACGATTTATTACCCTTTTGTCAAATCCAAGCTGTGAAAGCAGCTTTTCAGCCTCGGCAGGCCCTTCAAGCTCCTGATATTTTCCTGCGCTGCTGCCGTATTTCTGCTCGCTGTTTTTTATGCCTATATCGTGAACATAAGCGGCGGCTTCAAGGATAAACAGGGTTTCCCCGTCCAAGCCTTCAAGCTCGCCTATTTCTTTTGCGAAGGCATGAACTTTTATAAAGTGGTTTATTCTTCTGGGGTCGTTTCTGTAATAATCAATCATTGCTTTTGCAAGCAGGGTAAGCTTATTCATCTGTTTTGCCGTCCTTCTCACGCTTTTTTCTGATTAGATTCATAACCGCAATTACACCGAAAATCAGCAGCAGTACAATAAACATATTGAGAAATGCGCCCATCATTCCTGCCGCCTCGTCCATTGTGACAGGCTTTGCCGCAGCTCCGCTTACCGCCGAAATCAAGCCGTAATAAGCGGCAATTGTGGCTTCGGGCTGTGACGGGTCGCCTTTGACTTCTCCGTAGCCCCCGTCCTTGTTCATAAGCTTGGTAAGCTTTCTTGAAATGCCCTCAAAGCGGCTGTCGGAAAGCACGTTTATTCCCGACGAGGTAAGCCCCGATATAGCCGCCGAAAGCTCTCTGCAATCGGTTATTTCGCCGTTTTTGTACATTGCGGCAAGGGTATCTGTTATCACGGGTACAGCCTCCTTTGCATTGTCGTTTGTTTTTGTGAAGTAGGACAGGGCATTGAGGGCATAGGCTGTTGCAATTACCCTGTTTTCACCCTCAAAGGAGCCGTCCTCCTTTTGCAGCTGCAAAAGCTTGTAAATAAGGGAATCGGCTGTGTTTACAACGGTGGTGAGAGGCTTTGCGTCCGCTTCGCCCACAATAATAAGCGCCCAAGAAAGCTCCTCGGCGGTGGATAGCTTATCGTTAAGGAAAACTGCCGAGTGGATAATGTCTGTATCTCCGTCAAGAGTGGTTTCGCCGCCTGCACAAACCATTGTAAGCGCCGCTCTCAGCCATTCCTCGTTGCCGAAGCTCCCCATATTTTCCGTGATGTAGTCCTTAAGGTCGGCGCAGTAGTTTTTGTAGGCGGAATTTCCGTTGTATTTGCAGTTGGCGATTACAAGCATATCGCTTTCCTTTTCGCCTGCTTCAAGGACAATGTTCTTGTTTGCCCACGCCGACGCTTTTTTAAGGTATGGGGAAACGTCCTCTGCTGCTCCCACGGAGCTTGCTTCCGCTCCGCAGGAAAGGGCAAGGGTAAGGGCTGTAATTATCGAAACTATAATTGCGGTTATTTTCTTCATTATTGTGACACCTTTTCAAACTGACTGTTGTAAAGCTCTGCGTAGAAGCCGCCCTTTGCAAGGAGTTCCTCGTGATTGCCCTGTTCCACTATATCCCCGTCACGCATTACAAGAATAAGGTCGGCGTCACGGATTGTTGAAAGACGGTGAGCGATAACAAAGCTGGTTCTGCCTTTCATAAGGTTGTCCATTGCTTTCTGTATGCGCTCCTCCGTTCTTGTGTCAACGGAGCTGGTTGCTTCATCGAGAATAAGGATTTTCGGGTCGGCAAGAATTGCTCTTGCGATTGTAAGCAGCTGCTTCTGACCCTGTGAAACGTTGCTTGCTTCCTCGTTCAGCTCCATATTGTAGCCGTTGGGCAGGGTCTGAATAAACCTGTGAACGTGGGCGGATTTTGCGGCGGCAATTACCTCCTCGTCCGTTGCGTCAAGTCTGCCGTAGCGGATATTTTCCATAATTGTGCCGTTGAACAGCCATGTGTCCT
>CAMDZU010000080.1 GCA_945910715.1 uncultured Clostridia bacterium | reverse complement strand
GGGCATATTGTATATTTTTGTGCGGATAATGGACATTTTGTCGTAGTAGGAGCTTACGTTGTCGTCGGCGGCGTACTGCAATTTTTCGCTCAGCTTAATGAAAAACAGCTTTAAATAAAGCTCCACCGAGTCGGTTTTGTAGGGATTTGTGGAGTAATTCTCATAGCACATGGTCTTGATAAGCTGGGAAAGGGTGTTTATATCCCCGATAGGCATAACCTTGTCAAAGGGGATTTTTAAGCTTTCCAGAAGGGCTTCATCCATTTCATCAAGGTCGAAATGAAACCAGTCGTTTGAATAATCGCTCTCCTTTGCACGGTAAAGCTGGGGAGTGCCCTTTTTATAGAGAATAAAGGAGTTAGGCTCTGTTATTTCGTCCCTGCCGTTAAGGGTGAAAATGGCAGGGCTTTTTAAAATAAGCAGTAAATAATCCCCCGAGCCGTGGGGGCGGTATATGCTGAAATCAGCGCCGTGACAATGATTGAAGCCTATGCTGTTGATTTTCATTTTCTCCTCCTCAAAGCAGAATTTGTAAGTACGCTTACATTATAATTCATAGGGGAGCGGCTGTCAATATATGAAATAAGAAGAAAATTTAAGCGAAATGGTCGTTTCGGGCAATTCGCTGCGGTAAAGGATAAAAAAATTTGCAGCTTTTGAAATTTCCTCTTGCTAAATTTCAAAGAATGTAGTACAATATGTTAGAATAGATTTTTATGCAAGGAAACCGCCTTGCGTATGGGGATAAGGGCGGATTCCGTAATTACAGCCTATAACGGCGGATTCAGAAGGTTTATTATGCAGGAAAACTTAATTGAACAGATTGAAGGGAAAATGTCCGAATTTTCCAAAAGTCAGCGTCTTATCGGCAATTTTATCATTAACCACTACGAAAAAGCTGCATTTATGACGGCGGCAAAGCTTGGCGTTGCCGTAAACGTAAGCGAAAGCACGGTTGTGCGCTTTGCTATTGAAATGGGCTACGAGGGCTATCCCGAAATGCAGAAGGCTCTCCAGAATTATTCAAAAAACAGACTTACCGCACTTCAGCGACTTGATATAACCAACGACAGAATAGGCGAGGGGGACGTGCTGAAAACCACCCTTACCCAGGATATTGACCGTATCCGCTCAACCATTGAAATGAACAGCGACAAGGAGTTCAACAAGGCTATTGACAACATACTGGGCGCAAATCACATCTATATTTTCGGCGCAATGTCCAGCAACGTAATCGCCCGTTTTCTGGACAACTATTTCCAGCTTATTTTCGACAACGTACATTTTGTTCAGCCGATCAACACCTCGGGCATTCTGCAGCAGATGATAAGAATAGGCCGGGGGGACGTAATGATTTCAATTTCATTCCCCAGATACTCCAAAAACTGCCTTAACGCAACCGCCTTTGCCCGTCAGAGCGGCGCTCATATAATCGCAATTACCGACAGCGAAAACTCTCCACTTGTTCCTCTTTCGGACGAAAAACTCCTTGCAAAAAGCGATATGGCAAGCTTTGCGGACAGTCTTGTTGCGCCGCTGAGCCTTATCAACGCAATTATCGTTGCGGTGGGAATGAAAAAGCGTGAGGGACTGGAAAAGACCCTTGAAAAGCTGGAAGAAATGTGGGACGCAAACGACGTTTACAAAAAGGATCTGTAATATAAATGAGGTTTGACCGTGAATACGACGTTATCGTAATAGGCGGCGGAGCGGCAGGCTGCTTCGGGGCAATAAAATGCGCCGGATACGGCAATTCCGTCTGCATAATCGAGCCCAATCAGAAGCTTGGCAGAAAGCTTGCCATAACGGGAAAGGGACGCTGCAACCTGACCAACAACTGCGACAACGAAACCCTTATGAAGAATATCCCACGGAATCCCTCCTTCATGTACAGCGCATTAAGCGGCTTTTCTGCGGCGGACTGCATGGACTTTTTCGAGGGACTGGGAGTGCCGCTGAAAACCGAAAGAGGAAACCGTGTTTTCCCCGTATCGGACAAGGCTTACGATATTGTGGACGCTTTGTATAAGGAAATAAACAGGCTTGGAGTTACAATAATCCACGACAGGGCAAAGCATATCCTTACCGAAAACGGCGCTGTAACAGGGGTGCAGTGCGGCAGGAAAAGCTATGGCGCTCCCAAAGTCATTCTTGCAACGGGAGGAATGAGCTATCCCGTTACCGGCTCTACGGGGGACGGTTACAGAATGGCGGCAGAGCTTGGACATACCATAACTCCCATTAAGCCCTCACTTGTGCCGCTGGTTACGGTGGACGACTGCTCGGTAATGATGGGGCTGAGCCTTAAAAACGTGGTGCTTACACTAAAGGATGAGAAAAAGGGCAAGACCCTTTTCAGCGAAATAGGAGAAATGCTGTTTACCCATTTCGGCATTTCGGGTCCTCTGGTTTTAAGCGCAAGCTCCTATATAAACGAAATGGAAAGCGACAGATACACCGCATATATCGACCTGAAGCCTGGACTTGACCGCAAGCAGCTTGATCTGCGTGTTCAGCGTGACTTTAAGGAAATGCAGAACAAGACCCTTTCAAACGCACTGGTAAAGCTGCTGCCCTCAAAGCTGATACTGCCCTTTATAAAAAAAGGCAGGGCTTGAACCCGAAAGACGGGTAAACGAATTTACAAGAGAAGAGCGGATGAGGCTCCTTGATTTTATGAAAGCCTTTCCCATAACAATAAGGGATTTCAGACCCGTTGACGAGGCAATAATCACCGACGGCGGCGTTTCCGTCAAGGAAATAAAGCCGAAAACAATGGAGTCAAAGCTTGTAAGCGGACTGTATTTCGCAGGTGAAATTATTGACGTAACAGGCTTTACAGGCGGATTTAATCTGCAGATTGCCTTTTCCACCGCAAATGCGGCGGCTCTGGGATAACAAAAACGGAGGTAAAATATGATTGCGGTTGCAATTGACGGACCCGTAGGCGCAGGAAAAAGCTCCCTTGCCCGTATATGCGCCGAAAGACTGGGGTATATTTATGTTGATACGGGGGCGCTTTACAGAACGGTCGGACTGTTCTGCACAAGAAACAATATCAATACGGACAATCACACGGCGGTAAGGCTTGCCCTTGAGTCAAAGCTTAAGCTGGAGATAAGGCTTATCGACGGCACACAGCACGTTTATATGAACGGGGAGGACGTTTCGGAGGAAATAAGAACTCCCGAAATGTCAATGATGGCGTCAAAGGTTTCCGCAATTGGCGAGGTAAGACGCTACCTTGTGGATATTCAGCGGAAAATGGCGGAGGAAAACAACGTCATAATGGACGGACGGGACATTGGAACGGTAATTCTCCCCAATGCGCAGGTGAAGATTTTCATTACCGCAAAGCCCGAAATCCGTGCAAAGCGCCGCTACGACGAGCTTATTGCAAAGGGAATGGATGTGAAATTCGAGGACGTTTTAAGCGACCTCAATCAACGTGACTACAACGATTCCCACAGAGCGGAAGCGCCCCTTAAACAGGCGGAGGACGCAGTTCTTCTTGACACAAGCGGACTTGACTTCGAAGGCTCGGCAGAGGCAATAATTAAGATTATAGAGGGAAAAATCTGATGTATTACTTTATGAGATATTTCGTCCAGATTTTCTTTTATCTGAAATATAAGATAAAGGTCTGGAATAAGGAAAACATTCCTCCCAAGCACACAGGGGGCTACATTATCGCCTGCAATCACCAGAAATATGCCGATCCGCCTATGATAGCGGCAGTAGTTCACGAAAAATTCTCCTTTATGGCAAAGGACGAGCTTTTCCACAAGAACATTTTCTTCAAGTGGATAATCACCCTTTGCGGCGCATTCCCCGTTGTAAGAGGAGCAGGGGACGGCGAGGCGGTAAGGCTGGCTGTTGAAAAGCTGAAAAAGGGCAGAGTACTGGTTATTTTCCCCGAGGGAACACGCTCCACGGACGGAGTTATTCAGCGAGGAAAATCGGGGGTTGCGCTGATAGCGGCAATGACGGGCGCTCCCGTGCTGCCTGCTTATATCCGTTACGGGGAAAAGAATGTTGCTGACGTGGCTTTCGGCGAGATGATTCCCTCCGAGGAAATGAAAATAGACCCCGAGGACCATAAGGCGCTGAAAAGGGTTTCCGCAAGAATAATGGACAGCATAAAGGCGCTTCAGAAGCAGGTCTGCGACAGCAGAGGAATACCCGTTCCCCTTAAAATAAGAAAGTCCTCAAAAGAAAATACGGATACCGCCGAAAATGCGGAGAGCGGCAATGAATAAAATCGTTGTGGCAAAAACCGCAGGCTTCTGCTTCGGTGTAAAGCGTGCCGTTTCCATTGCCGAAGGCCTTGCGGAAAAGGGCGGAGGCTGTACTCTCGGACCCATAATCCACAACAGGGACGTTACCGAAAAGCTTGAAAAAATGGGGGTTGTAACCGTAAATTCCCCCGAGGAAGCAAGGGGCACGCTGATTATCCGCAGTCACGGCGTGGGAAAGGACGTTTACAGCAGGCTTTCACAGCTTGGAGTTGATTACATTGACGCTACCTGCCCTTTTGTGGAGAAAATTCACAAAATCGTTGCGGAGCACAGCGCAAAGGGAGCGGAGGTTCTCATTGCGGGAGATAATTCTCACCCCGAAGTGCAGGGAATAATCGGTCACTGCTCAACTGCCGCCGTTGCCGTAAATTCAATGGAGCAATTGCAGGAGTTGGTAATTTCGCAAAAAACCTTTGGGCAAAATGCACTAATTTTTGTGGCTCAAACCACCTTTGATATGGTGAAATGGACAGAGTTTAAAAATTTTGTTAAAAAACACTATACAAAAGTGCAAATTTTTGATACAATATGTAGTGCTACTACCAATCGACAGACAGAGGCGGCTTCGCTTGCCAAAAATTCCCACATTATGGTGGTCGTAGGAGGCAGGCACAGCAGTAATTCACGGAAGCTGGCCGATATATGCAGAGCCCATTGCAGGACTTATTTTGTGGAAAACGCCGCAGAGCTTGATACAGCGCAGATAGCCGCTGACATTGAGTCCTTTTCAGGGGACGTTGAAATTGGCATAACCGCGGGTGCTTCGACGCCTGCCGATATAATAAAGGAGGTTCATAGAATTATGAGCGAAATCAAGAACGATGACATGGACATCGATTTCATGGCGGAGGTTGACAAAACCTTTAAAAGAGTATATATAGGAAACAGGGTTAAGGCTTACGTCGTATCCGTAAACAACACCGAAGCTGTTGTTGATATCGGCACAAAGCACTCAGGTTACATACCTGCAGACGAGCTTTCCGCTAACCCTAACCTTGCTCCCAAGGACGTTGTTAAGGTCGGCGATGAAATTGAATGTATCGTAACATCAATCAACGACGCAGAAGGCGTTGTATATCTTTCAAAGAAGCGTGTTGACGCAGCAGCAGGCCTTGAAAAGCTTGTTGAGGCAAGCCAGAACAACACAACTCTCGAGGGCATTGTAACAGCAGTGGTTAAGGGCGGCGTTATCGTTACCTGCGAGGGCTCAAGAGTATTTGTTCCCGCTTCTCACACAGGTATTCCACGTCCACGCAAGGACGAGGCTGAAACTCCCGAGGAGCTTGCAAAGAAGCTTGAAACTCTCCTCAAGAAGACAGTCAGCCTGAAGATTATCGAAGTAAACGAAGCAAGAGGCAGAGTTGTAGGCTCTATCAAGAACGCTGCCAAGGAAGCTGCCGACGCTGCCAAGGCTAAGTTCTGGGAGAACATTGAGGTTGGTCAGAAGTTCAAGGGTCAGGTTAAGTCAATGGAAAGCTACGGCGTATTCGTTGATTTAGGCGGCGTTGACGGTATGGTTCACACCTCCGAGCTTACATGGAACAGAATCAAGCACCCCAAGGAGGTTGTTTCTATCGGCGACGAGCTTGAGGTTTACGTTAAGAGCTTCGACCCCGAAAAGAAGAGAGTATCTCTCGGCGCTAAGAACCCCGACGACAACCCATGGACAAAGTTCCTTAAGGAATTTGCAGTAGGCGACGTTGTTAAGGCTCAGATCGTTTCAATCACACCTTTCGGCGCATTCGCACAGATTATCCCCGGTGTTGACGGTCTTATCCACATTTCACAGGTTGCGCTTGAAAAGGTTGTTGACATTTCCAAGTACCTGTCCGTAGGTCAGACTGTTGAAGCAAAGATTACCGAAATCGACGAAGAAAAGGCAAGAGTTAGCCTTTCTATCAAGGCTCTCCTTGAAGAAGCTCCCGCTGAGGAAGAGGCTGCTGAAGAAGCTCCTGCCGACGCTGAATAATCCGCTTTGAAATAATTTTACCCCCGTTTTGTAACGGGGGTATCAGACTGTCGAAAAAGTCATTTTGAAAGTTTAGATCAAGCCTTTTCAAAGGCTTGCGGGTTCTTAGGGCAGCGCCCTAAGTCGGCTTCC
>CAMDZU010000079.1 GCA_945910715.1 uncultured Clostridia bacterium | reverse complement strand
CTTTGACAAGTCACGCTACAAATCCTACTGCGGCAACGTAATCGACGACGAGGAGCTGCGCCGCACAATAGGCACAGGCTATGACATTATTACCGCAAACATTGTTGCTGACGTAATAATTGCAATGAGCCCTCTGTTTTCCTCTTTTCTCAAAAAACAGGGCACCCTTATCGTTTCGGGAATAATTACCGAAAGACTTGACGAGGTGCTTGGCGCATTAAAGGAAAACAGCATAAATGTAATCAGCGTAACCGAGCAGGAAGGCTGGAACTGTATTCTCTGCAAAACAGACTGACCATAACTATGGATTCTGCATATAATCCTTTGGGGGTGTTTTTGTGCAGAATCTGTATTTTTTCATTGTAATATTCTGCGGAATATTCGGCTTTGCAAAGCTTATCAGCATTGCTTACTGCTTCATTATCGACAAACTTTCAAAACGAGGGCTTTATGCAGGAAAATCTCTTAAAAACAGAAGGAACGGTTGACGAGGTAATTTACCGCAACGAGCAGAACGGGTATGTTATTCTCAACCTTGAAACCGATTCGGGAATAATAACCGTTGTGGGAACATTGGGCAATATTGTTGAGGGCGAGCGCCTTGAGCTGAGCGGAAACTACGTCAATAACGCAAAGTACGGCCGTCAGTTCAAGGCGGAGGTCTGCCAGCGTATGCTGCCCACAACTCCCGAGGAAATCCGCCGCTATCTTGGGTCGGGAATTATAAAGGGACTTGGTCCTGCAATGGCGAAGAAAATCGTGGCGGCATTCGGGGAGGAAGCCCTTGACGTTATAGAAAACGACCCTCTCCGCCTTTCACAGATAAAGGGGCTTACCTCGGACAAGGCACTTTATATAAGCTCCGAATACCGCAAGCTGTGCGGAGTTAAGACAGTGGTGGAGTTTCTGCAGAAATACGGCATAAGCCCTATGACAAGTATGGCGGTGTGGAGAAACTATGAAACCTCCTCAATTTCGGTAATAAAGGACAACCCCTATATTCTTTGCGGAAGCGGCATTGACGTAAGCTTTCAGACTGCGGACGAAATCGCAAGGGAGCTTGGAATAGACACAGACGATATGAACAGGGTCAAGGCAGGAATAACCTATGTGCTCCGTGAAAACAGCTTCAGCGGTCATACCTGCCTGCCCCGTGTAAAGCTTGCGGAAATTGTGTGCAATGAGCTGGGAATAAGCGGACAGGTGTTCGACTGCTCCCTTGAAGCAGGCATAAAGGAGGGGGCTTTCGTTTCCCTTGCAATAGGTCAGCGTGAATATATCTACATAACCGAGTTTTTTGACGCAGAGGACTATATCACAACAAAGCTTTCCCAGATGTTAAAGCTTTCCGCACCGCTTAACAAGGACTTTTCCGACGATATTGCCGGCATTGAGTTTACCGAAAACATACACTACGAAACCTTGCAGAAGGCGGCAATAAACGGCTGTCTTGGCAATAATCTGTTTATTCTCACGGGCGGTCCGGGTACGGGAAAAACCACCACCCTGAACGCTGTAATACAGCTTTGCAAGGCGAAGAAGAAAAAGCTTGCCCTTGCCGCTCCTACGGGACGTGCCGCAAAGCGTATGTCCGATCTGACGGGAGAGCCTGCAAGAACAATTCACCGCCTGCTTGAGGTGGATTTTTCCAAGGAGGACAAGCTTGCTTTCAAGCACAACGAAAACAATCAGCTTAAAGCGGACGTTATTGTTGTTGATGAAATGTCAATGGTGGACGTGCTGCTTTTTGAGGCACTGCTCCGTGCGGTAAGGCTTGACGCAAAGCTTATTATGGTGGGAGATTCAAACCAGCTTCCCTCGGTGGGAGCGGGAAATATTCTCCGTGACCTTATTTCAGGGGGACATATCCCAATGGTTGAGCTTAAGGAGATTTTCAGGCAGGCGGCGGAAAGTCTTATTGTCACCAACGCTCACGAAATTGTAGGTGGAAATATGCCCGAGCTTGACAACAGGAAAAAGGACTTTTTCTTTATGAGCTGTCCCGACGAAAATCAGATTCCAAAGCTGATAATAGACCTTGCAAAAACAAGACTGCCCAAAACCTACGGCTTTTCGCCCATTGACGATATACAGATACTTACTCCCACAAGAATCGGCGTAGCAGGCACAAAGGAGCTTAACAGAGAGCTTCAGCTTGCCTTGAATCCTCCCTCAAGGAGCAAAAAGGAGCTGCGGTTTTTCGACGTGGTTTACCGTATGGGCGACAAGGTTATGCAGATAAAGAACGATTATGACGTTGTGTGGACAAAGGCAGGAGAAAAGGGCTCGGGAGTTTTCAACGGGGATATTGGCATTGTAACCGACGTTGACCCCTATAACGGCGTTATCACCATAAACTTTGACGGACGTATTGCGGTTTACACTACGGAAATGCTGTCCAAAATCGAGCACGCCTACGCTGTCACCATACACAAAAGTCAGGGCAGCGAGTACAGCGCCGTAATAATGCCTCTTACAAGCGTTTCAAAAAATCTGCTGTACCGCAATCTGCTTTACACGGGGGTTACCAGAGCAAAGAAAATACTTATTCTTGTGGGAAGAAAGCAGTTTGTTTACGAAATGGTGCAGAATAACCGCAAAATGCTGAGATATTCCTGCATAAGACCTCTTCTTGAATCAAAGCTGAAAAAAGAGGGATTAAGCGGTGAATAGTCATAAACTGAAACGAATGTTCATAAGCCTGCTTTATCCCAATATCTGCCCGTTCTGCAAAAAGCAGATTGAGTGGGACAGGTATTACTGCGAAAGCTGTTACACTAAGCTTGATTTTATTGATATTGACAAAATCCCCGGCGAAACAGGCGGAATTATTGCGGTATGCGCTTACGACGAGGCGGCAAGGTCGGTTGTTTATCCGCTGAAATGGGATAATTACGGCTATTCAGCCTGGGCGGCGGCAAGGCTTATCTGCGACAGACTGGAGGCTTTAGGCGAAAGCTTTGACGTTGTCACGGCTGTTCCAATGCATAAAAAGGATTTTAACCAGCGAGGCTATAACCAGTCGGCGCTTATAGCAAAGGAAATTTCAGCCATAACAGGTATTCCTATGTCAAAGGGAGTTGTTAAGATAAGGCATACAAAATCACAGAAAGCTCTCAGAGAAGCGGAACGCAGAACCAATCTCAAAGGCGCATTCAAGGTAAGAAAGCCTGCTGATTATGCGGAAAAGCATGTTTTGCTTATAGATGACGTCTGCACAACGGGAAGTACCCTTTCCGAAGTTAGCCGCACGATTTTGTCCTCGGGGGCAAAATCCGTTACTTCTGCGGTGTTTGCAAAGACAATTAAAAACGGTTGAAATTATGCTCGTTTTATGCTATACTGAAATAGTATGGTTTTAACTATACTTTTGCAAAATCTCCGAAAGGATTGATAAATTGAAACAGGAAACAAAGCTTGTTACCGCCGAGGAGTTAAAGGAGCAGCGATTTTTCATACAGAAAGTCAGAGCGGTAACTCACGTTTACGACCATATACCCCTTGCTCACGTTCACAGCTACGGCTGTCAGCAGAACGTGTCCGACGGTGAAAAAATAAAGGGAATGTTAGCCGAAATGGGCTACGGCTTTACGGACGACGCCGAAAACGCAGACCTTGTGCTGTTCAACACCTGCGCTGTCCGTGAAAATGCGGAGGACAGGGTTTTCGGCAATATAGGCGCACTTAAGCACTACAAAAAGCGCAGGCCCGATATGATTATTGCAGTCTGCGGCTGTATGGTGCAGCAGGAGCATATTGCACAGCGTATGAAGAAAACCTTCCCATTTGTTGATATAATTTTCGGAACTCACGTTCTGCATAAATTCCCCGAAATACTTTACAGCGTGCTTTCCACAGAAAAGCGTGTTGTGGAAATTCCCGACAGCGCAGGAGTAATCGCCGAGGGTCTTCCCGTAAGACGTGACAGCAAATTCAAGGCAAGCGTGCCCATTATGTACGGCTGCAACAACTTCTGCACCTACTGCATTGTGCCTTATGTCAGAGGCAGAGAGCGTTCAAGGAGCGCCGAGGAGGTAATTTCCGAGGTAAAGGGACTGATAGAACAGGGATATAAGGATATACTTTTACTGGGGCAGAACGTAAATTCCTACGGTAAGGGAACAGACGTGGATTTTGCGGAGCTTTTAAGGCGGCTGGACTGCTTTGAGGGAGAGTACAAAATCAGCTTTATGACCTCCCACCCCAAGGACTGCACCCACGAACTTATTGATACAATCGCAGACTCAAAGCATATTTCGTGGCATCTGCACCTGCCTGTTCAGAGCGGATCGGACAGAATTCTGAAGCTTATGAACCGCTGTTACAACAGGGAAAAATACCTTGAGCTTGTGAATTACGCAAAAGCAAGAATACCCGATTTAATGCTGACAACGGACATTATTGTGGGCTTCCCCGGAGAAACCTACGAGGACTTTTGCGACACTCTCAGCCTTATGAAAGAGGTGGGCTATGATTCCGCTTACACCTTTATTTACAGCAGGCGAGAGGGAACAAAGGCGGCAGAAATGGAGGATCCCGTTTCCGACGAGGAAAAGGGAAAGTGGTTCAGGGAGCTGCTTGAGGTTCAGGGCGAATGCGGCGAAAACGCATACAAAAAGTATGTGGGACGGAAAATGAGAATACTCTGCGAGGGCAGAGGACGTTCACGCGACGGCTATTACACAGGAAAAAGCCGTCAGAACATTATTGTGGATTTTAACGGCACCGAGGATATGATAGGTAAATTCGTTGACGTTGAGATAACCGAAGCGCTTAACTGGGCGCTTATCGGAAAACTTATATAATCAGAAAGGAATAAAACAATGGACGCAATCAAGGCAGCAAGAGAGCTTGGAAAGGCAATTCAGGCAAGCGAGGAATACAAGGCATACGATATCGCAAAGAAGGAAAACGACGAGGACAGTGAACTGCAGGAGCTTATCGGCACCTTCAATCTGACAAGAACAAATCTTCAGCTTGAAATGCAGAAGCCCGAGGGCGAAAAGGACAGCGAGAAAATCGCTGCGCTGAATAAGGAAATGCAGGAAAAATATACCGCCGTTATGAGCAATGTTCACATGGCAAACTTTGTAATAGTTAAGAACGCACTGGACAAGCTGCTTAACGATGTAAATATGATTATCGGTATGTGCTGTGAGGGCGAAGATCCCGACACCTGCGAAATTTCAAGCTGCACAGGAAGCTGCGCAACCTGCGGCGGCTGCCACTAAGAGCAGAATAACAGGGCGGATTAAGGCGGCGAAGCAGATTTGCCGCCCCAAAACCGCCCGTTATGTGTTTTGATTGAACGGGAGTAAATCATGGAAGATAAAAACGAAAAGCTTTCTCCGATGCTTAAGCAGTATCTGGATATAAAAAAGCAGTACAGCGACTACGTTTTATTTTTTCGCTTAGGCGATTTTTATGAAATGTTTTTTGAGGACGCAGTAAATATTTCAAAGGAACTTGAGCTTACTCTCACCTCAAGGGCAGGAACAGCTATGTGCGGAGTGCCTCACCACGCCAGCGAGGTTTACATAAAAAAGCTTATTGACAAGGGCTACAAGGTGGCAATCTGCGAGCAGACGGAGGACCCTGCCACCGCAAAGGGGCTTGTTGACCGTGACGTTATAAGGCTTGTAACTCCCGGTACGGTTTTCGAGGCGTCAATGCTTGACGAGGGCGCAAATAACTTTATCGGCAGCATTTACTGCAAGGATAAAACCTGCGGTATGGTATTCGGCGATATTTCCACAGGGGAATTCCACGTTATGGAAAAAAGCGGCAAGGAGCTGCAGAACGACGTTATAAGCGAGCTGTCAAGATACACTCCCGTTGAGCTGCTGTTTAACGAGGATTTTCTTGATTTAAAGGACGTCCACGAATTTATACACACAAGGCTGCTGGGCTGTACGGGAGAGCTTTTCTCCGAGGAAAAATTCCCCGAAAGCGGCAGCTTGTCAAACGCTCTTGAGCGGCAGTTTTTAAGCGAAAATTCGGGAAAGGTGCCCGAGGAAATGCCCCTTGCGAAAAGGGCACTTCTCGGCTTATTCGGCTATATCAACGAAACCCAGCGGACGAAAACTCCCCGTGCGGTAAAGCTTTATGTTCACGAAAAGAACGAGTATATGGGGCTTAACTTAACCACAAGGCGCAACCTTGAGCTTGTGGAAACAATGCGGAATAAGGAAAAGCGAGGTTCTCTCCTTTGGGTGCTTGACAAGACAAGAACAAGTATGGGCAGACGAAAGCTGCGCCAGTTCATTGAACAGCCCCTTATAAATCACACTGCCATTCTTGCAAGGCTTGACGCAGTTGAGCAGCTTACAAAAGACGCTGTTTTGATGGGGGAAATAAGCGACTGCTTAAGCGGAATTTACGACCTTGAACGTCTTATGACCCGAATCGTCTATAAGGCGGCAGGACCCCGTGATGTGTTCTCTCTGGGCAAAACCTGCGGAAAAATTC
>CAMDZU010000078.1 GCA_945910715.1 uncultured Clostridia bacterium | reverse complement strand
AACCCGCAAGCCTTTGAAAAGGCTTGACCTAAACTTTCAAAATGACTTTTTCGACGGTCTGTCAATTATCTATTGATTTTTCGTACAAGGTAACAGCCACACGGCCGCCTGAAGTAACCTTGTGTTCGCCTTTACTGTTGAAAATGCAGACAAGAAGCCGCCAAAAGAACGGGATACCGTTTCTCAGCCGTTATCCGAGAATATTCGCCAGCTCCTTCATAAGCTCCCTGACATTGATAGGCTTTGCAATATGTCCGTTCATACCGCAGCGGAAAGCCTCTCGCTTGTCCTCTTCAAAGGCGTTGGCTGTCATGGCGAGAATCGGGGTTTCCGCTTTCCGCTTGTCGGGGAAAAGACGTATGGTTTGCGTAGCCTTATAGCCGTCCATATTCGGCATCTGAATATCCATCAGAATAAGGTCATAGTAGCCCGACTCTGCTTTTTCAAGCATATCAACGCAAACAACGCCGTCTGCGGCATGCTCGACCGTAAAGCCCGATTCCTCAAGAATTGTTATTGCAATTTCCGCATTAAGCTCATTGTCCTCTGCAAGAAGAATTCTCTTGCCCCTGAAGCATTCCATATCATAGGTGCTTGCCTGCTCGGTTTCATGCAGAGCTTCGCTACTTTCCACGATTTTGTGAGGAAGTGTAACCGTAAATTTAGAGCCTTTGCCGATTGTGCTTTCCACCGCTATTGTTCCGCCCATAAAATCAACAAGCTTCTTGACAATAGCCATACCAAGGCCTGTGCCATTTACACGGCTCTCCGTGCTGGACCTTTCCCGTGAAAACTCATCAAACATGTGCGGAATAAATTCCTCGGATATACCGATACCGGTATCTTCAATTTCCGTACGGTACATTGCATATCCGGGGCGGTCGGACGGGACTTCTGTGAGCCGCATTTCCACCTTTCCGCCTGAAGGAGTGTATTTCAGCGCATTGCTTAAAATATTCAGGAATACTTCACGGAGCTTTGTTGCATCGCAAAGCACTTCCGTATGCTCCACGTCAATAGTTCTTGTAAATTCAATGCCCTTTTCAGCCATCTGGGTATCAAAAAGGGAGAAAAGCGTATCGTTGAATTCCTTTGCGTCCCAGTTGGATTCATCAAAGGTGGTTTTTCCGCTTTCAATGCGTGCCATTTCAAGCACATTGTTGATAAGAGAAAGCAGGAATTCGTTTGACGACTGGATTTTCTTTATGTAGCTTCTTGCCAGCTCCTTATCGTCAAGGTGCTTGTCAAGCAGCTCTGTGAAGCCGATTATTGCGTTCATAGGCGTGCGGATGTCGTGGGACATATTGAACAGGAACGCAGATTTTGCGGCATTGGAGGCGTTTGCGATTTCCAGCTGCGCCTTTGTATCCGCCTTGTCGTGGGCTTCGGTAATATCACGTCCGAGTATATTGGCAATAGGCTCGCCTTTTTCGTCCGTACCGAGGAAGATGTTTATTTCGTGCCACTCAATGCCCTTTTCCGTCTTTGCGGAATATTCCATATTACCGATATAGCCCGTTTCATTTTTGCGGTTTCTGAGGGCTGAAAGACTGCTGAAATTGCCGAAGGCTTCAATGTAATCCTCTGTAACATACTGTATTTTCTGCTTGTAGGCGGTTTCATAATCGTCGGTTGCCTCGAATATCTTTATGAAATCCTCCATACCCGTACCGAGAATAAGGCTGTATTTTCCGCTGACAAGATTAAGGGTCAGGTTATAGCTGTAAAGGGTCTTTGTGATATTTGAAAGAATCTGGTCCTTTGCCGCAACGGCTTTCAGCTCGTTTTCACGGCGCTCCTGCGCCTCGTGGATTTCTGTTATTTCACGTCCGAGGATATTGGCTGTGGGGTTTCCGTCCTCGTCAATTCCCATAAATGCGTTGACTTCAAACCAGCCAAGTCCCTTTTCGGTCATAGCCGCATACTCTTTCTGTCCGATATGACCGCTTAAATGCTGCTGTCTGCGCAGTGCTTCCAGCGAGAATCTGTTGTTCATATCCTCCACATATTCCGGAAGAACGTGTTCAAGCAAATATCCGCAGGCCATTTCAAAATCATCTGTCCGGGAGAAATGACGGATAAGCTCCTCCATACCCGTACCCACAATAAGGCTGTACTTTCCCGTGTTCAGGTTAACGGTCGCATTGTAGCTATAGAGGGTTTTCGTAATATCTGAGAGTATCTGGTCCTTTGCGGCGGAGGCTTTAAGCTCACGTTCCTTTGCTTCCTGCTGCTCGTGTGCTTCGGTAATGTCACGTCCGAGTATATTTGCAACAGCAACACCGTCCTCGTTTGTTCCGATAAAGAGGTTTACCTCCGACCACCTGTCCTGATTATCAATTATCACTCTGTATGAAAGGGAGCCGACATAGCCAGTTGCGTTTGCTTTTTCCCTTAAAGCACGAACGCTGATAAGCTCTCCCACTTTTTCCTTGTACTCCGGCGCAACATTTCTTAAAAGCTTTGCAATCAGAAGTACATAATCATCATTATGCTGCATAATATCAAGGATTGAGTCCATACCCGTACCGGTAATGAGAGAATACTTCCAGGTTTCGAGATTGACTGTAAGGTTAAAGCCGTAAAGCATTTTCGTAATTCCCGAAAGCAGCTGGTCACGAGCCATAGCAGCCTTCTGCTGATTTTCCCGCTTTTCGTGGCGCTTGTGTGCGTCGGTAATATCCCGTCCGAGGATATTCGCAACAGGCTTGCCTGCCTCGTCGGTACTGATGAATACGTTGATTTCATGCCATTCCTCGCCGTAATCGGTGTAAGCGCCGTATTCAAGGTTGCCGATAAAGCCGTTGGCATTTGTTCTTGCACGGAGGGAATCAAGGCTTGCAAGGGCTGCAAACTGCGTCACGCTTTCGGGAGCAAGATATTCAAGCTTTTTATTGTAGGCGGTTTCATAGTCGTCTGTGGATTTGAATATCTCCATAAATCTGGTCATACCCGTACCGATAATCATGCTGTACTTGCCCGTGCGCAGATTAAGGGTAAGGTTATAGCTGTACAATTTCCGAGTTAGCTCGGACAGAATACGGTTTTTATCCGCAGCCGCACGCAGCTCCTTTTCGTTCTTTTCCTGTGCCTTGTGGGCTTCGGTAACGTCACGTCCGAGAACATTCGCTATTCTTTTGCCGTTGTCCTCCGTATTTATGAATACATTGATTTCGTGCCACTCAAATTCATCGTCCCCGGGATAGATAACGGGATATTCAAGCGTTCCTCTGAAGCCGTTTTCTGTCGGGTCAATTTTTGCAGAATCAAAGTTTATCAGCTGATTGAAGCGGCTCAGATAGGACGGGTGCAGAATGCTCTCCTGAAATGCCGTTATCTCCGAAATGTTGCTGTGCCGCATATATTCTGCAACGGTACGCTCCATACCCGTACCCGTAATAAGGGAATAATTGCCCGTAGCAATATCAATGGTAAGGTTGTAGCTGTACATTATCTGGGTAATCTGGGACAGTACCCTGTCCTTGCTTTCGGGAGCTTTTTTCAGCTCGTTGTTTTTCTGCCAGATAGAATAGCTGTTGGCAACAAAGAAGCGTAGCATTTCTTCAAGAAGATTATAGGCGCTCTGTATTTCCGAAAGGGTTTTTCGGCGCACATTGGAGAGAATATCTCTTACAACAGCTTCTTCTATGCCCAGCATAGAGGTCTTTTGAACAACCTCCTCCACGTCCTGCTCGTCGGAAAGCGCCTGACCTGCCAGTACCCTGCCGATAACCTGTCCGTCGGGAAGCTCAATGGGAATGGCAAAATCACAGAATCCCATAGGGCATACATATATCCCCTTTTTTCTCCATTTCCATGTTGAGGTGCAGCTGATGAGTCCCTTTTCGTTATTGTGTATCATAGTGCAGAATTCAGTCATTCCGAATGATTCGGAGGCGCGGTTTCCTTCTGTATCCACAATAACGGCAGACATACCTGTGCTTTTCGACCAGTTATCTATCAGCCTGTAAAACTGCTCCATATTGCAGAATTCCTGCAAGGCAAGACAAGAGCTTCCGCCCTTTTCCTTTGTTTCGCTGTTCCTGTCCATTGAAACTCTCCTTTATTGATGGTGTATAAAAAACATAAAATCATTATAAGACCGCAAGGATTATCCGAGCCATTTTGTGAGCGTTTTAGCGAGAGCCTTCAGATCAAGAGGCTTTGCGATATGCTCGTTCATTCCCACTGTTTTCGCCGCCAGAACATCCTCCGCAAATGCGTTTGCCGTCATAGCAATAATGGGTATCTGTCTGCAATAGCTGCGTTCCATGGCACGGATCGCTCTCGTTGCGTCGTAGCCGTTCATTCGGGGCATCTGAATATCCATAAAAATCAGATCGTAGTAACCGTCCTCGCAGGCTGACATCATATCCACGGCTATTGTTCCGTCGGCTGCACGCTCGACTGCAAGACCTGTCATTTCGAGTATCTCCTCGGCTATTTCAGCGTTAAGGTCGTTATCCTCTGCAAGAAGAACCCGCTTTCCCGAAAGCTCCAGATTGGACAAATCGTGCAGCGGTGCGCTCTGCTCAGTCTGTTCATCCTCTCCCACAAGAGAGCTGAAGGTCTTTTCCAGCCTTGAGCGGAAAAGAGGCTTGCTGATAAACGCATTTGCCCCTGCCGCTCTTGCCTCCTGCTCTATATCAGACCAGTCGTAGGCGGAAATGATTATTATGGGCACGTCCTTTCCCACCGCCTTACGGATAGCCCTTGTTGTTGCGATACCGTCCATATCTGGCATTTTCCAGTCGATTATGCAGGCGAAGTAATCCTGCTTTTTCTGATGGCGGACAAGAACATATTCAACAGCGTCTGCGCCGTTGGTAACTCCGTCGGGCTTCATTCCCAGATCCTCCAGCATACCGCAGCAGGATTCAAGGCTCAGCTCATCATCGTCCGCAACAAGCACGTTAAGGTCGATAAATTTGTTGTGCTTTTCCTCTACTGTATCCTGAAGCTTCAGATATATGGTAACAGTAAAGCGTGAGCCCGTATTCAGCTTGCTTTCTACCTTGATGTCGCCGCCCATCATACGCACAATATTGCGGCTTATGGGCATACCAAGACCTGTGCCCTGAATTTTGTTAACTCTGCTGTCGATAGCTCTGGTAAAGGGCTCAAATATGCTTTGGAGATACTCCTCGCTCATTCCTATACCGTTATCCTCAAAAATAAACTCATAGCAGCCTACCTTAGCATAGTTAGAGGGCTTTTCCGTAATTGAAAGACGTATTTTTCCTCCGTCGGGGGTATATTTTACGGCATTGCTCATCAGATTGGTGAATACCTTCTGAATACGCAGACTGTCGCCGATAACCTCCTCGTGGGCAACGCCCGTGATGCTTACCGAAAGCTCATGGCGGTGCATTTTAATCTGATCGCTTGTCATTGACAGCAGGTTGTCGATAAGGTTTGACAGGTTGAATTCCTCCTCGAAAAGGTCAACCTTGCCCGATTCAATCTTGCTCATATCAAGGACTTCGTTGATAAGGCTCAGCATGTGCTTGCTTGCCTGAGAAATCTTTTGCAGGCTGTCCCTGACGCGCTCCTTATCGTCCAGGTGCGTTGCGGCAATGGCCGTCATACCGATAATTCCGTTCATGGGGGTGCGTATATCGTGGGACATATTCGAGAGGAACTCCGTTTTTGCCTTGTTTGCGGCTTCCGCAGCGTCATAAGCCGTCTGCAGTGCCATTTCCTGCCTGCGCTCCTTCTTGATGATGTCGTCCACATTCCTTGTGCCCACAACGGCAACAAATCTGCCGTCCTTTTCCTCAACAAAGGCAACCCTCGCCTGAAGATAAATAATACCGTCATGGGTCAGCTTTTCGTAGGTAAAGGAGTAATCCTCCCCGTCCTCACGGATATGCTCAATGCACAGCTTTTCCATAAACTCGCTGCGGCAGATTTCCGAAACATAATCACGGCAATAAATGCCAAGACCCTTTGACCAACGGTAATCGCACCTGTCAAAAAGCTCCGCAATAGCCTTGCCGTCCTCGTTTTGCGCACGGAATACAGTTACAAGCTCCGTTTCAGGATTTATAAGCAGGACGGAGTAGTATTCCGAGCCAAGACCTTGAATTATTTCGCTCTGGGTTTCCATTATTTTTATTTTCCTGTGCTCTTCCTCAACAATGGTGTCAACACAGCGGAAGCCGAGAATAATCTGACTTTCCGTTTTGTGCCGTGAATAAAAGCGGATAAAGGAAGCCTGAAAATAATGAACTCCCGTATTGTCGGAAACAACACGATAGCTGCAGGAATACTCGTTGTTTTTTTCGAGAGCCTCCTTGACCTTTTCGATCATAATGGCAGCTTTAAGAGCCTCTCTGTCCTCCTCGACAACGTATTTTGAGATATAGTTATCCCATGTTTCATAATAGGAACGGCGGGTTACACGGTCTTCTTCCGCAATAATGTGTCCCTTGAGCTTGATGGTTATTGCTGTATCATCTGCAAGGTCAAGCAGTACAACGTCCGTGTAATCCCTGCTCAATGCGCCCGCAATCTCCGTTTCATCCTTTAAGGTTTCATTCATCTTCTCCGTTACGGAAAGGGCGTATTCAAGCTTTTCCTGCTGCTGAATTTCTTGCTTTTTCGCATCGTCAATATTCTTGAAGCCGATAGCGAACTCGTTTCTGTTACT
>CAMDZU010000077.1 GCA_945910715.1 uncultured Clostridia bacterium | reverse complement strand
TATTTTCAAGACCTTTCCATATTTGCCGCCCGGCAGCCGCAGTTTTCTACCATTGTCGCTGTAAAGGCAGCCACGCAGAGTTCGGGCGTTGATTTTTGTAATTGCCGCAAGTTCCTGCACGCTGTCGGCGACAGCGACAGGCAGTTCCAGTTCATCGTCCGTAACAATCATGTAAATCTTGTCCATACTCCCTCGCTTGTTTTTACTCAAATTCCGTCAAATCATCTTCTTCATCTTCCTTGATATTCCGTCCGAGTATCAAGGACAGCTTTGCGATATAATTCAGATAGCTTGCCCGAAGCTTAATAGCCACCTTTGACGCAGGCAGCTCCTTTTGCATAGCAGGCTTGTTCGGGTTCACCTTAACGTGCCCGCATTCAGCCAAAATCCCCTGGAGCTGTTCCAATTCCACCCGTTCCCGAGCGCATTCCCAAATAGCCCCGTCAACCAGTTTCAGCTGATTTTCGTCGCACCCCTCAAACAGCACCAAAATCCGTTCATACTCCCCTTGAACCTTTTCCGCCCTGCTCCTGTTCGTTGCCACATTCGGCGCAATATCTCTCTCATTCTCTCCCATTCTCCCACCCCCTTCCAACACAAAACCATTTTTCAAAAAACTTCCCCCAAAAAGTCAAAATTTCCGTGCGAATGAGAGATGACTATTGCCCCCTCGGTCTTTTAGCGCACTAAATTGTTAAAGTAGCGGGGGGACTAAGGTTGATACTTTTGAAACCAATCTCTTATGTATAACTCCCAATCCGCCGAATGCTGCTGTCGATAGTCGTTGCAATACTGCAGCCGATACAGACAAGTGTCAAGGTCGCACGGAATGAACACCAACTCAGCGCCCAAATCTTCCGCAAGCTTATTCCTGCGGAACTTCTCGGGATAACCGCCGATTATCCACGCATTATTGAAACTGCCGTAATGCGTTTTTATGTTGTCAATCAGCAGATTTTGCATTGCATAAATGTTTTTCAGCAGATTATCGGGCTTATCGTACAGCTGCCCAAGCGTGACAGCGTGGAACAACCTGTCCATATCGACAACTATGTCGCCGCGCTGATAGTGCTGCGTGACATAGCTTGTCTTGCCCGACATCGGCGCACCGTACACGATAAACGTTGAACAAGGTTTCTTCTCAATCCTGCCGCCGCACCATCGGTTGTGCTGCTTGTTGTGGCAATCCTTGCAGGCTATCTTGGTGTTGTCCTCGTTCAGCGCCACCATGACGTCGCTGACGTTCTCGGGCGTTAGTTCAATCGGCGTATGGTGTACGCAGATGTCACCCTTTTCAACAATGGGCTTGCCGCAGTATTCGCAGAATACGCCGCTTTTTTCTTGAATAGCGTGCTGTATCTTCTGCGCTCTGAACACCGCCCATTTCGGTGAATTGTAGAATGCTTTAATTATTCCTGTTGACATTAAAAATCCTCGCTTTCCGCTTTCTTTTGGGCAATCTCAAGCATTGCCTTTTCAATGTCAAGCTTTTGTGGGTTGTTATTCCACTTGTTTTTCATGCGGTTAATCAAGTAGAAGATTATAGCCGCCGTTTCAGGCGGAAAATATTCTTGTTCTTCCTTTTCGACAAGGACTTCTTCTTCCTTGATTTTGCGACCGTTATCGCCGTATGTGGTTGTTTTCAGCTTGTAGTTTTTTATCACCGGAACATAGAAACCTGTGGCTTTTTTGTACAGCGAATTTTCCACAGCTTCGTTAGGCTTGACCTTCGCGCGTTTTATGGCTTCCGAAAATTCCGAATATTTTTTGAGGTAGTCGTTGAACGTGGAATAGGCTATTCCCAGCTTTTGCGCGACCTCTTTGTCGGTGAAACCACTCTCAACCCACTTGATTATTTCCGGAAGTCGTTCCTTGATTTCCGCATATTTATTTCTTCTGCCCATAGCTACTCCCTTCGATTGAACGTCAAGTACAGATAATAGCCGCTTATGTCGTTTATCTGATAGTTGCGTTCTAAGAACTGCCAATCCTCATAGTTGGCTATTTCTCCGCTATCTTCCTCAATCAGTTCGCATTTTTCCCGCAATGCTTTTGTTAATAGCTTTTTATAGGCGCTTTCATCGTGGCTGACAATCAGACTGTGTACAGCCTTTTTTGTAATTGCCGTGTCCGAATAGGACACCTTTGGCTTTTCCAGGTTTCGGGAGCAGGTCCAGGTCTTGCAGTTCCCAAGGGTCAAGTTGTTTCGCCGCTTTCCTCTTGTCTTGCCGTGATACTTTGCAAGTGCGGTAAATCCGCTTTCGTTTGCTTTCAGCGGCGATACTTCGACTATGCCACACTTCCATTGCTTCATCAGCGCCGAAACTTCAGCGCCCGAAACAATCAAGTGAACGTGAATGCGGCCTTTTTTCTCGCCGCATTCCACTATCTGCACCCACTTGAACACGCTGCCTTGCTTTTCGGCGCTCCGCCGAAGCCGTGCAAGGTAGTTTTTAACAATCCGCTTGGCTTCGGCGGCGTCCGCAGGTAGGTGCGCATTGTCAAATGTCGGTGTGACGAAAAAACCCGTTTCGTCGAAATTGTTGTTGACAATCCGCACCAATGATTTCAAGCTGTTCTTGGCGTTCAAGTTCATCTGTGCTTTTCTGCTCTTTGCCTTTTTCTTGCCCCTGGCACTGTTGGACTTGTAAACAGGGTAAAGCTCAACCTCTACCGTCCGACCTGTCTGCACCAACTTTCTTCTGTATATGATTTCTTTCATTAGAACACCTTTAGGCAAATAAAATCTAACTGATTACTTTTTGCATTCGCTCAAAAAGTAACAAAAAAGCTATTTATTTATAAACCAAAATTAAATGTGTCTAAAGATAATACCCATTACAAGCCACCGAAAAAGGCATTAAACAGCCTTTTTCAAGTGGTTTTTGTTGACATTTCAATGAGCCTGTGTTATACTTGTTAAGTAAACATTTTACCCGTGTCTTTTGTTTTTGCCCTTGCCTTGTGCAAGGGTCTTTTTTTATGTCTTGGCCGCTTCGCCCGTGAAGCTTGCAGTCGTGACAAACACGGTAGTGTCATAGTGCGTTTCGCCGCCCTGGCTGACGTGCGTCCCCGTCTGAATGTTCCCCGTAACTGCAAGCATTCTGCCCTTGCGGAAGTATTTCACAATCCATTCTGCGGTATTTCTGAACGCCACGCATTGGATAAAGTCGGTTGCACGGTTGCCCTCGGCGTCAACATAGTTCCTTTCAACGGCAAGTACAAACTGTAGGTAAACCGAACCTGTGGTTGTCGTTTTAAGGGCTAAATCAGACGCTATGCGGCCCATAAGCACAACGCTGTTAATCATTATGTACAGCCTTTCTTGTCTTTTTCTTCGCCTTTTCGATTGCCGCTGCTTTGTGCTGTCTGTCAATTTCGGCAGAATACTGACCGTATGACATACCCCTTCTTGCGGCTTCTCGGTTGATGGCGATTATAGACTTCATGTTCTCGCTCTTAATTTTCATTGCTGCTCCTATACTATATATAATATAGGCGTTAATTCAGTTCGACCCATATCAACTCGATTTCTTCGGGCTGATAGTAGTTGAAACCGTCGCCTGCTTCTTCGCAGCGATAAAGAACGCAAACGCCGTGTTCGTCTTTATAAATGACCGTGAAACTTTCGTCCCAGGTTGCGTCCCTGTTCGGATAGCAATTCTGATTTTCTGTAACCCAGCGCTTTCCGACTTCGGCTGTCTTAAGGTCGGCAGCGAAAATCTCCAAGTCGTCGCCGTCATAAGGCTTTCTTACAGTTAAGATAGGTTGTTCTTTAATAATTTTCGTTTTCATTTTTTTATTCCTTTCAAAAATCGTAAAATGTTAGCTGTCCGTCAAGCACACCCATTTCTTCACGCATACGGCGGTAGGCTTTGTATTCGTTGTAAAGCTGCCGATATTTATAGCTTTCGCCGAAAACGTTCCAGGCAGCTTTTACAAGGCTCGGTTCGAATGGGCGTATCTTCTCGAGGTCATCTACTGCGGTTGATGAGATTGAACAGCCACAGCAACCTGTCCGTTTCAGCCCGTACACTTCATAAGCGTCTGAATAACGTATGCCGTAGTATTCCTTATACCATTGCTTGTCGGCGTCGGTAACATAGTATAGCGGCCGCAATCTGAACTTGCCGTCCTCGCTCTCGGTAAAGCACATAGACGTACAATCCTTTTTAGGTACTGACCTCATACCGCCTTCGGCTCTGCGCTCGCCTGTTATCACCATTTCAAAGTCCTTTTGCACTCGGTGCGCTGTCTGCTTTTTACAGATTTCACAGCACCTGTTGCTTACCCGAAATGGGATAGGATTTTCTTTGATAAAATCGAGCATATACTTTGACGAGTTAATCACAAGCTGAATGTTGGGTCTTGGCTCTCCTTTGGAATTACAGCCGCAAAGAAAGTTGATTGTCGATTTACACCCGGGATAGCGCTGTACAAGTTCATTGTACTTGTCGGTCTTATCCTGCGCTTCGGCGTACTCGTCAGCAATGGAAAGCGGTATGTTCTTCTTCTGAACACCCTCCAAGCCGCAGGACATTATCTTCGACACAAACGGTATGCCATACTCCCTTGTGGCAATGACAATGTTTTTCTTCGGTCTGTATTCCTTTATTGTTACACCGTACTTTTCCGACACTTCCTTGACGTGCTGTTTAATGGCTTTCATCTCAAGACCTGTGTTGAAAAAGCAGTACTGCACAGGCGGAAGTTCATAGAGCTTGCGGACCGTTTCAATTAAATGAAGCATTATATCGCTGTCGCTGCCGCCCGAGTATGAACATATAGCGTTCGGGTGTTCGATAAGCCGCTTTGCAACGATAGCCTTTATTGCTTCGAACTTTGCAGGTGCTTCAAAGTCCGCATAAGGCGGTCTGTCCGTGTAAACCCTGCTTTTGAATGCGCCACTGTTCCGCCTGCTCATTCTTCAAGCTCCATTAACTGACTGATTATGTCGTTAGCCAACTTTGCAGCTACAATTGCGGCTTCAATTCTGTTACTGGATAAGCTGTCGGCACAATCTAATCTGTTGATTGCCGCGTTTTTAAGAGTATTTGCAAGTTCGATTTTTGCGCTCAAACAGCTGCTGTAAAGGTTGCTTGCATTTATCTGCTCTTTCTCCATTTCATCACCCCCCATTCAATGATAAATCCGATAAACATCTGCCCGATTGCCGCTAACAGGAGAATGACAGGTACTGCAATGTTGTCGCTGTCGGCGAGAGCTGCGCCGATAAGAAAAGTAACAAGACCTGTTCCGCAGAAAGCTTCGGATATTTCGTTAAGCGTGTCAGATATGCGCTTCTTCATTTGACTGCTCCTTTCTGTGGGTTTTCAGCTTTCGCCTTTTTGTCAAGGAAATCCTTGGCGAATATCTTCGCAATGGCGTTTATGTCTTCCTTGGAGATGTTGCCTACGATTTCCGTTGCAAACTCTTTCTGTTTCAATTTTTCTCTCCCTCTCTCGTCCACATTGTGGACAGGTCGTTAAAAAAAAGAAACGTGAACTGTTCGGGGGTTTTTACGTCGATAACCCTTGCAATTGCAACCATATCGTCAACATCGGGCTTTGTCACGTTGTTGACAATACGGGAAGCTTTATTCCGTTTCCAACCAATAGCGTCCGCAAATGCTGATATTGTCTTAAACTTTGATAAAATAATTCCTCTTAAATTCAGCATTTCTTCCATATTTACACATCCTTTCTGATTTGTCCACATTGTGGACTACCCTTATATTATCACATAATTATTTGCTTGTCAACTACTTTGTGGACGTTTTTTTATTTTTTTTGATATTTTGTTGACATTGTGGACGAAATGGTATATAATAAATACATAAAGAGGAGGTGCTTATATGCAAATTGTATCAAGCTTTGCGGAGCGTTTCAAAGAGGTTTTCGGCGACAGGTCTGTTACAGAATTTGCAAATCAAATAGGCGTTTCAAAACAGACGGTTAGTGCGTGGTTAAACGGCGTCAGAAAACCTAAGCAACCTACAATTGCAATATTATCGAGTTATTTCAACGTTTCTCCTGCGTGGCTTATTGGTTACGATTGTGGAATTGAGCCATTAAAACAGCCGACTTTTAATGATTTAATTACAGAAGATAACGTAGATTTCCAATTAACTGACGAGGAGCGAGAAATAATTGAAAAGTACCGACAGTTTAACTATGAGGGCAAAGAAAAAATAAAATCGTATATTGACGATTTAAGCGAAAATTCCAAGTTAAAAAAATGTAATGAGGATACCAGTATAAAAAAGCAAGCATAAAGGAGAGTATAATTATGGGACTTTTTGATTTTATGAAAAAGCAAGGAACAAAAAACAGCGGCGCATTGCCGCTGTCCTTTGCATTTAAAGATGTGGATTTATGTGTTATTGATAGTCTGGGTTGGGATTTGTCAGCCGTCACAGTCGGCGCAAAGGTTACTTTTGAATTTGAGCCGACAAATAAATTCGATAAAAATGCGGTTGTTGTCAAACTTGGCGGAAATCCTATCGGGTATCTTTTCAAAGGTCGTCTGCGCAATTCTGTGACAAAAGAAATGAACGCCGAGAAATGCGAAGTTTACGGAATAATTACAGATGTTTCTCCAAAGATACAAATGCGCATTGAAATTCATAAGGATAGAGAGGTTGCAATAACTCCAAGCGGCGACTCTTATCATTTTGACGCATTTTGCATTAAGTCTG
>CAMDZU010000076.1 GCA_945910715.1 uncultured Clostridia bacterium | reverse complement strand
ACTTGTCTGCTTCATAACCGTCGTTTTCAGCTGTTTTCTTCTGAACGACAACACATGGACCAGCTTCAATTACTGTTACCGGAACAACGTTTCCGGCTTCGTCGAAAATCTGTGTCATACCGATTTTCTTGCCGATTAAACCTTTTTTCATGGTTTTCCTCCTATTTGGTTATTGGTTGAGTTTCCTCAACATGACCAAGTGCAGCGTATCTGCCTTGGTTAGTGGTTATGCGCATTGCGCACAACATAACTCGAAACTTCTCTTTGGCTGTTTAACAGCTCGGTGGGGAATCAGAATTCCATTGAAATTTCAACGCCTGCAGGAAGCTCTAAGCTCTGTAAAGCTTCAACAGTCTTGTTTGTAGGATGGATTACATCGATTAAGCGCTTATGAGTTCTGAGCTCGAACTGTTCACGGCTGTCCTTGTCCTTGTGAACTGAGCGAAGGATTGTAACAACTTCCTTGTCTGTCGGGAGCGGAATAGGACCTGCGACCTTGGAACCTGTGCGCTTTACTTCAGCAACGATCTTTGCTGCAGCAGCGTCAACAATGCTGTGCTCGTAACCCTTAACCTTAACTCTGATCTTTTCCTTAACTGCCACTTTCGTTTTACCCCTTTCTAAAGATTTGCACATCAGTTGTGGTGTGCGGGCTTTCGGAAAGCACTGAAAACCGCTTGATTTTCAGTGATAGTAAAATACACTATGCCGTGTGTTCCGCATTATGCCATATCAGCCTGTCCCATATAAACATACATGGGGGTATTCACTACAAGCAAGTCCTTCCCGTGTTTAACAGGACTGCTTAACAGGACAATGCAGCGCAGACGGTGATGTAAATTACCTTTCGCCCGATTTCAAACCGGACATACTCAGTTAAAATTACCAAGCGTAATGCTTGCAACCTTTAACTTCATCGCATATCTTCGCAGCGTGCTTAATAATTATACTATAAGTTTACCGCAATTACAATACTTTTTTGCATTTTTCTGCAAAAATTTTATGTAGAATAATTGCGGTAATTTTTATATTTTTTTGTTTATTTTCACAACAACTCTGTGCTGTGAGAAAATTTGCTATACTATTATAATATAAGCGTTTATTTTTCCCACTCGGGAACAGGTCTTGTTACCTCGGAAACATTGTTAAGCTCCGTAAAGGTGGTGGTATAGTCAAGGTCAACATTGGTTCCTTCTCCCACAACCTCGCCCCACTGGTGCATTACAGTCACATAGCCCTCGCTGTTAAGCGTTATTTCAGCCTTGAAGTCGGCAAAGCTGCCTATTGCGTCCATCTGACTGCCTGCATTCTGATTGAGCCTTGCCACGTCGTATTCAACGGTGACGATTTTGCCGCCGTCGTCGGCTGCCTTGACGGTTGTGCCGATAATGCTGCTTTCGTTAAGGGAAATAACCGACTGAGAGGTAAAGGCGTGCTTATTGGTTCGGGTGTAGTTGTAAAAATCCTCCGAGCCTTGTGTAATAACGCTCCACTCCTTATCGTCTGCGTAACAGTAGTTTATCTCGGAGCCGTTGCCGTATTCGTAAAAAACAATCTCTCCGTCCGTTCCCCTATAGGAGTAAATCAGCACGTCCGAATCGTCATACATAAAGGTGAAATCCTGTGTGATAAGCCCCGTGATATTGTCAACGACCTTTACATGACCGCTGTTCACGTTTTCATAAAGGCTTTTCGCTGCGTTGATTTCGTCGCAGCCCTCAAACCTTGAGCCTTCCGAACAGCCCGAAAGCGTCACGGCGCACAATAACAGCGCCGCAGCCGAAGCGGAAATTTTCTTTAAAATGTTCATATTTTCTCCTTTAACATCTACTTTATCATCTCCGCAGCATTTCAAAAAAACAGACCGCTCACATTTCAGGTATGCCGAAAAGCAGTTTTCACTTGCCGAGCAAGCCTCCCTTTATAGCTAAGGGAATGGCTCGGCGAAACTGCCAAGGGCGGCACGCCTTGTAAGCGGTCAATCTCTTACTGTTTGAATTATTCAGCAAATCCGCTTTCAACCAGCTTAACTAAGCCGTCAACAGCAAGCTGCTCGTCTGTACCGTCAGCGATGATACGGATTGTTGTACCGCCTACGATACCGAGAGAAAGGATACCTAAAAGGCTCTTAGCGTTAACTCTGCGCTCTTCCTTTTCAACCCAGATTGAAGACTTGTATTCGTTTGCCTTCTGGATAAAGAATGTTGCAGGTCTTGCGTGTAAGCCAACCTGATTCTTAACTTCTACTTCTTTAACAAACATGAACTCATTCCTCCATAAAAATTCTCATTGTAAGGTATTGTTTCATTTACGCTACATATAGTATATCCTTTATCTTAATTTAAGTCAACCGACTTTTTTTGATTTTATGCTTTAATTCGGATAATTTTCAATTTACGTTCATTACAATGTGCATTTTTCGTAATTGTTTGGCGAAAATAGACAAAATGTTTTAAATAACATATTCACAATAAACATAAGTTTTCAACATCCACAAAACGGGGAATTTTAATCAATCTGAGGACATATCGGATATGAGCTGTTGTTTTTTCAACAAATCGGGGCGCTTTTTTGCGGTAATTTCAAGAGCCATTTCCTCCTGCCACTTTTTTATATTGGCATGATGTCCCGACAAAAGCACCTCGGGCACTCTCCTGCCCATCCATTCTTCGGGACGGGAATATTGTGGGTGCTCAAGAAGCCCGTTGTAATGGCTTTCAATGGAATATGCGTCCTCGTTGGGAAGAACGCCCTGCTGCATTCTTGCAACTGCGTCCGTCAGCATAAGGGCAGGCAATTCTCCTCCCGTTACAACGAAATCCCCCACTGAAATTTCCTCAAACTCCAGCTCGTCAAGAACACGCTGGTCAACGCCCTCGTAATGGCCGCAAAGCAGAATCAGATTGCTTTCCGCCGCAAGCTCCTTTACCACCTGCTGAGTAAGCACCCGTCCCTGTGGCGACAGATAAATAAGCCGAGGGGCTTTTTCCGTTTCACCAAGCTCCTCCTTTATGTGCATTATGCACGAATGTATTGGCTGAGGCTGCATTACCATTCCCGTGCCGCCGCCGTAAGCCTTGTCATCGACACGCTTGTGCTTGTCGAGGGTGTAATTCCTTATGTTGTGACAATGAATTTCAATGTGTCCTGCTTTTCTCGCTCTGCCGATAATGCTTTCGCTTAGCACAGCCTCACACATATCGGGAAACAGGGTTGCAATATCAATCCTCATCTTTTTCACCGTCAAGCTCAAACAGATTTGGCAATGGTCTTATAACCAGCTTTCCGCCCTCTACGTCCGTTTCAAGAAGCACCTCGGGAATTGAGGGGAACATCAGCGTTTTTCCCTCGGGAGTTTTTATTGAGTAAACATCGGTAGGGCCGTTCTGGAGCACATCATCAACCTTGCCGTAAACTCTGCCGCTGTCAGCGTCGATTACGTCAAGACCGATTAAATCCTGAATAAACCAGGTGTCCTCGGGAAGCTCCACGTCCTCACGGTCCATATACAGCATTTTGCCGATATATTTCTGCGCTTCCTCTATAATGTCAACGCCCTCGAATTTCATTACAACCACGTCGTTTTTCAGCGGTCTGCAATATTCCACCTCAACAGGCGTTTCTCCCTTATTAAGATACAGCGTTTCAAAATCGCCTATTACATCGGCGTCGTCGCAGAAAAACTGCACTCTGACCTCGCCCTTCAAGCCTTGTGTTTTCGTAATTTTGCCTATTTCAAGAAATCTTTTTATCATAGTAAAATCCTTTCGGAATAAAATTGCCTTAGATATGCGCCTCCAGCCAATCGTAAATATGGGTGAAAACTTCTCCTCTGTTAAGCTCGTGGAGCAGTTCATGCCTTGCTCCCTTGTACAGCCTCAGCGTAACGTCCTTTACTCCTGCATTTTTCAGCCGCTTGTACACCTTATATACTCCTTTGCCGTACTCGCCCACAGGGTCCATATCTCCGCTCATAATCAGTATGGGCATATTTTCGGGAACGCTGTCCGCCCAGTCCTTGGCGGAAACGGTGTTCAGCAGGGTTATCATATCATTATATGCCTTTGCGGTAAAAATGAAGCTGGCTGTTTTATCCCGCTGATAGCCCTCGATTACCTTTCGGTCACGGGTGAGCCAGTCCATATCCGACTTTTTTCCGCTTACCTTCAGGGTAAAGGTTTCGGTGGCAAGCTTTGTTACAGCGCTGCTGCGGAAGCGGATTCCGTGCATTGCGCACATCAGGTTGGTTATTGCCGCAGCCGTGCTTTTTGCCGCAACTCCGCCGCTTGTGCCAAGAAGAATAACGCCGTTTACAAGGTCGCTGTACCAGCTCAAACAGGCTCTTGCCACAAAGCTGCCCATGCTGTGCCCAAGAAGAAACAGCGGAATATTCTTGTATTTGGACTTCATTATTTCCGTAAGCTGCTTAACGTCACGGATAAGAAACCGCCAGCCGTTTTTCTCCCCGAAAAAGCCTAAATCCGCAGGAGTTTTTGCGGTTTTGCCGTGACCCAGGTGGTCGTTGCCGCAGACAAGAATACCCTGCTTTGTGAGAAATTCCGCAAAGCGTCTGTATCTGCCAATATGCTCGCACATTCCGTGGCTTATCTGGAGTATGGCTCTCGGTATTGTATCGGGAACAAACTCGTAAAATACAACGTTGCTCCTGCCGTCGGAGCTTTTGTAAGTACCTGAAAAAACTTCCATAATACCTCCGCATTTGTTATAGTATATCATATTTTACGGCAAAAATAAAGACCTTATACAACAAAACTTGGTCATATAAAGAATCTCCCACCGTTTTCACGATGGGAGCGGTTATTCATAACTGAATCACTTGTTTGAAAGATACTCGTCAATGCTCTTTGCAGCCTGTTTTCCTGCGCCCATTGCAAGAATAACGGTTGCTGCGCCTGTTACAGCGTCGCCGCCTGCATAAACGCCCTCACGGGTGGTCTGCATTGTATCCTCGTTGACGATAAGACAGCCTTTCTTGTTTGCTTCAAGACCCTTTGTTGTTGTTCTGATAAGTGGGTTTGGCGATGTGCCGATTGCCATAATAACGGTGTCAACCTCAAGCTCAAAGTTGCTGCCGACCTTTTCAATAGGTCTGCGGCGGCCGCTTGCATCAGGCTCGCCAAGCTCCATTTCAACACATTCCATTGAGCGTACTCTGCCTGTTTCATCACCTAAAATCTTAACGGGGTTAGTAAGATTCTTGAAGACGATTCCCTCTTCCATAGCGTGATGGATTTCTTCCTTACGGGCAGGCATTTCCTCAAGTCCACGTCTGTAAACTATGTAAACATTGTCAGCCCCAAGGCGCTTTGCGCAGCGAGCTGCGTCCATTGCAACGTTGCCGCCGCCTACAACAGCCACAGACTTGCTCTTTATAATAGGTGTATCGTACTCGTCAAGATAAGCCTTCATAAGGTTTGTTCTTGTAAGGTATTCGTTAGCGGAATAAACGCCTACATGAGCCTCGCCCTCGATACCCATAAAGGATGGCAGACCTGCGCCCGAGCCTACAAAGCAGGCTTCATAGCCCATTTCAAACAACTCGTCAATGGAAAGTACCTTGCCGATAACCATATTTGTCTTGATTTCAACACCCATATCCTTAAGGTTGTCGATTTCCTTTTTAACAATAGCCTTTGGCAGTCTGAATTCGGGAATACCGTAAACAAGAACGCCGCCTGCTGTATGGAACGCTTCAAAAATTGTTACCTCGTAGCCCTTCTTTGCAAGGTCGCCTGCGCAGGTAAGACCGGACGGACCTGCGCCGATAACAGCTACCTTCTTGCCGTTTGAAGGTACCTTTTCAGCCTTCTTTGTGTTGTTTGCGTTGTGGTAGTCTGCGCAGAAGCGCTCAAGGCGGCCGATACCGACAGGCTCGCCCTTGATACCTCTTACGCACTTGCCCTCGCACTGGTTTTCCTGTGGACAAACACGTCCGCATACGGCAGGAAGTCCGTTTGTGCTTGTGATAACATCATAAGCTCCCTCAAAGTCCTTTGCCGCAACCTTTGCGATAAATTCAGGGATTCTTACGTTTACGGGACAGCCGCTTACGCAGGGCTTGTTCTTGCAGTTAAGGCAGCGTGTCGCTTCCTCTACCGCCATTTCCTCGGTATAGCCCGTTGAAACCTCAAGGAAGTTTTTATTTCTTACGTCAGGCGCCTGTTCGGGCATCTTAACTTTTTCAAGGCTCATATTTGCCATAATTACTTAACCTCCATCTTCATCAAGCGGCAGTTTTCTCTGCTGTGCTTTTCCTTTTCGGCGTATGTGCCGTTGCGCTTCATAAGCTCGTCAAAATCAACCTTGTGACCGTCAAAATCAGGGCCGTCAACGCAGGCAAACTTGATTTTTCCGTCAACGGTAACACGGCAGCCGCCGCACATTCCCGTACCGTCAATCATAATGGGGTTAAGGGAAACAAGGGTCTTGATTCCGTAAGGCTCGGTTGTCTTGCAGACAAACTTCATCATAGGCACGGGGCCGATTGCCAATACCAGGTCGTACTTATTGCCGGCTTCGATAAGGCTTTTAAGCTTGTCCGTTACAAAGCCCTTTTCACCGTAGCTTCCGTCGTCGGTGGTAACATAAAGATTATTGCTTACCGCCTTGAATTCGTCTTCAAGGATTACAATGTCCTTATTTCTGAAGCCTGCGATTACGTCAACCTCTGCGCCCATTTCGTGAAGCGCCTTAGCGGAGGGATATGCGATTGCGCAGCCGACGCCGC
>CAMDZU010000075.1 GCA_945910715.1 uncultured Clostridia bacterium | reverse complement strand
GTTCCGCCCTGCATAACCGATTCCATCTGGGGAATTTTGTTGGAGCGGATAAGGTTCTTTACTGCGTCTGTTCCTATAAGCACTTCTACTGCGGCAATTCTGCCCTTCTTGTCGGAGCATGGAACAAGGTTCTGCGCAATGACGCCCTGAAGCATATTTGCCAGCTGGGTGCGTACCTGCTCCTGTGCGTGAGCAGGGCAGACGTCAATGATACGGTCGATTGTCTGTGCTGCCGAGGAGGTGTGCAGAGTGCCGAAAACCAGATGTCCCGTTTCAGCTGCTGTCATTGCAAGGGAGATTGTTTCATAATCACGCATTTCGCCGATAAGGATAACGTCAGGGTCTTCACGCAGGGCGCTTCTCAGGGCATAGCCGAAGTTGGGCACATCCTTGCCGATTTCACGCTGATGTATTGTAGCCTTATCCTGACGATAGCGGTATTCAATGGGGTCCTCAATGGTGATGATGTGGCAGGCGCGGGTCCTGTTGATATGCTCAATCATAGCAGCCAGAGTAGTGGATTTTCCTGCGCCCGTAGGACCTGTTACAAGGATAAGACCACGGCGCTTTTTCGCCAGCTCAGTGAGAATAGGAGGCATTTTCAGCTCCTCAAGGGTGGGTATTTCTGCGTTCAGCAGACGGATACAGCAGGCCAGCCTGCCGCCCTGTCTGAATACGTTGACGCGCTGTCTTGCGCCGTTTTTCAGCTCAAAGGAGAAGTCAATGTCGTTTCCCTCGGTGAGCTGCTTTTCCTGCTCGGCGGAGAGGATGGAGAGAATAGTTCTGTTTACCACCTGATCGGAAAGCTCGGTGTATTTCATGAGCTCGCCGTTTACACGGACAACGGTTGGCTGACCAACGGTAAGGTGAATATCCGACGCATTCATTTCACGCGCCTGCATAATGAATTCTTCAAAGGTCATGATGAGTATTTCCTTTCAGATTATTTTATTTTGAACTGGATTCCGCTTGCGGAGAAGTACACTTCGTTGGAGGTGTTGGCAATTCGCTGGTTGATAATGCCGAGAATACGGCGAAGAGCCGCCTGAGAGGGGTCGCTTGGTGTAACGGAGAAGCCTGTTTCAAGAGTAATGATAATCATGCTTCCGTCAAGCTCCTCGATTTTGTCCCGCATTTTCTCCACGTCCTCGATAACACGCCTTTCGATTGCCTTTGACTTGTCCTCGTCAAGCATTGAGATGTCGGGGCACATTTCAGCAATGCAGGACTTTGTGTAGGCGTAGAGGCTGTCGAAGATGACGAACTTGTGGTCGCCGATTTTCTCGGCAGGCTCGTCGGTTACATCAGTGACAATGTCCCATTCAACCATATTCTGCCTGTTGCCGTATTCGATACGTTTAAGCGTGTCTGCGTCAACCGCTTTTGCCACTCTCAGATAGAGAACATAGTCGCATGCGGAAAAGTTTGTCACCGCCCAACGGCTCTTTCCGCTGGACGATCCGCCTGTGATAAGGATATTCTTGGACATTTGCGTTCTTTCCTTTCAGTATATTTATCCACCGTCTGCGGCGGCGAAATTGCATATCTGCGCTGATTTTATTTTATCACAGAAACTTTTAGTTGTAAATAGTTTTGTTAAAATTCTTCAATTTAACAAAAAGACCTTGAATAAATATGTGGATTATTACCAAGAAGTTCCTTTGTATCCTTTGCCGGACAATATCCTTGAAGAAAATTGCATAATACTCCTCAAAATGAATACCGACCCTGCTTGTGCAAGGTCGGTGTACGTCAAGGGAGCGTTGACGCAGTAAGCAAAAATGCATTTCCGCAGCCGTTTTACGGCTGCGGAAATAAAAAGCAATGATATCTATGAAAAATTTTGTTATCACTTTGAACCCGCATTTTTGCGGTGCGTGGGTTTATCGACAGTCTGTACCGACCCTGCTTGTGCAAGGTCGGTGATAACTACTCAATATATCCCCACACGGTAAATCTTACTCCGCCTACATAGCAGAAGTATTCGCCGCCTATATTCCTGTAATAGCCCTCGGGGTAAAACTCCGGTCTGAAATCATCATCAACCGATACGATATCTTCATGGTTATTCATCTGCACCTTTTCAATGCGGCAGATGTAGTCACGCTCCGAGCCGTAAACAGTGATTGTTTCGGGGAACCAGTCCGTTACGTCCGTATAGGCGCACTGTCCGTTCGTTTCAAAGGCGGCTAAATCGGCGTCCTTGTTGGCGTTGAAGAAAGCGTCTATTTCTGCGTCGTGAGGCTTAATGTACAAATCCCTTATTTCCACCGCAAGCTTGCTGACAGGGTCAGGCTCTAAACCGTCATTTACAAAAAAATCTGCACCAAAGTTGTTGCCTCCGTTGTAGCTGTCGGAGGAAATAAGCACCTCTACGCCCGGCTCAACATCGGGGCTGTTTGCAAGCATATAATAGCGGTAGGTCTTGGTTATTTCCATTGCTATAGGCGCCGTTTCAATAAGCTCCGCCCCCGAACCGCCGTTTGATTCATCGGCAACTGCCCCCAAAGGAGCATTGCCGTCGTTCTTATAGAACGTAAAGGTCACGCCTACAAGCGAGTAAACCCTGTCGCCACGCTTAATGCTGGGGAAGCAGGAAGCGGTTTCCTGCCAGTTTTCTTCTGACATTTCACCATATACCCAGTCCAGCTTTACTTTTGAGAAAGCAAATCTTTCGCCGGCAGTACCGTCGTTTAAGGAAATAATGTGGTCGTCTCCGTCGTCAAACCAGACGGAAACATCCTTGGGGTACAAGCCGCCGCAACTGTAATCGCCGTTGTCGGCGTAGGCTTCCAGAATAGCGTTTCCGTCTTCAAACTGCACCATTCCGATAGGAGCCGCCGTATAGGTCGAATAAACATCATAAACGCTCTTTTCAAGGGGGGTCATAGTATCAGTGTCAAAGCCTTCAAGAGATAAGGTCATATACTCTCCCACAGAGGTTTCGCAGGGGTAGTATTCCAGCTTTGTCACTGTGTAATTCCAGTAGTCGGGGACGTTTTGGAAGTAATGGGTCAGCATAAATACAGGTAAATCATTGCTTGCTTCGGGAGGAATAAGCTGAGGTATATCATCTCCGCCTGAATCCGTTTCTGTCATATCTGTTCCCGTAAGAACGATTGTATCTCCTGCATTGAGTATATCCTCTGTTCCGTCGTGGGAAGCCCACACTGTTCCCTCATACACCTCAACGTTGGTTTCGCCTGCTGAAATGTCGTATTCAACGGAAAAGGACGTTCCACGCACGCTTAGGGTAGCGTTGGGGGTTTTTACCTCAAAGGAGGAATTTTCCCCAAGCTTGTTGTCAATGGTGAACAGTCCCTTGCCGTAAAGCAGGTTTACGCACAGATAGCCGCTTTCGCTTGTGCCTGTGGAAATAAGGGTAAAGCCTGTGTTTTCCTCGGCGCAGATGTGCTTGTCCTCGTCTGCAAGCAGTTCAAGAAAGGCCTCGCTTCCCACCTCCACAGTATCCTCGGAAATAAGCTGCATTCCGTCAAAGGCGTCCATAGTAAGCGAGCTGCGGTAAACGCTGACTCCGCCCTCAAAGCCGTTTATCCTGATAAGGCGGTAAACCTCCTCCTTATTGCCGAAAATCAGCACAGCGGCAATTATGGCGGCTATTACCACCACCGCAGCAGGTATTGCAATAAGCAGTATTTTCTTAAGATTTGCTTTCTTCTCCATTTCATTTCCTCCGTTTATTCTTCTTTAAACCATATTTCCTTGGCAATTGCAAGCAGGTCCTTGTCGATTTTTCCTGCTTCCGCTTCCTCGTCAAGTATGTCAAAGGCAACCTTTACGGGCTTTGCCTTTTTATAGGGTCGGTCGTCCGCAATAAGTGAATCGTAAATATCCATTATGGTAAGTATTCTTGTCATTACGTCCAGCTTGTCTGCGCCTATTCCGTTGGGATAGCCCCTTGCGTTAAGCAGCTCGTGGTGATTTGCCGCCATTTCACGGACGTTTCCGTAATCCGCTCCGAAGCTGATATGCTTAAGTATTTTGTCCGTATATACAACGTGGCTCTGCATTATATGCCGCTCCTCGTCTGAAAGCGTGCCTGCTCTGATATGCAGGTCTGCCGCCTCCTCCGCCGATAAATAGGGGATTTCCTCGCCGCTTTGGGAGCGGTAAACCGAAGCGCACATTCTGTCGATAAACTCCCAGTTTTCCTCGTCCAGCTTACAGCCGCAGTTGTACTTGCCAAGTCTGTCCAGAAATAGGTTAATTTCCCCGATTTTCTCCTCTGCAAGCTCCCTTGGGATATTTCCCGAAAGGGCGTCGTTCTGCAGCTTCAGGGTGATTATTTCAAGCCGTGAGCGGAGAGGGGCTTCGTGATGACCAAGCTTTGTGGGCTTGTCCATAACCTCAAGAGGCACGTCCATTTTGCCCACGTCGTGGAGCATTGCCGCAAGGTACATCTGATTCTTGTCCTTTTTTGAGAAATGCAGACTGCTCCGTTTTTCCTTGTGCATACGGTTTATGTAGTCAAGCATTTCCATACACCGCCTTGTAACGTTTTTGGTATGGTTTGCGTTGTAGGGAGTACGTCCCTCGATTGCCTCCGCCATTGAATCAGCCATTGAGAAAAGCATATTCTGCATTTCGTCCGCACGCTTTTTCTGTACCTCCACATACCGCATAAGCAGGAACACAAGGAACTGAATTACAGTCCCAAGGGGAATGTACAAAAGGGATAAGCGCAGGCTTGAAGCGCTGTAAATTATGGCTGCTGCTATGGGATAGCCAACTGTTATTACAGCAAGGGCGATTACTCCGAAGCGCAGCCTTTTCCTGCTCATTACAAGGCAGAATACCGCCGCAATTACGCCTGCAGTCGCCGCCTCAGCCCACCTTGGGGGAGTATAAATCCTTTTGCCCTCAAGGAAAGCCCATATTACGTTTGCGTGGCACTCAACGCCGTACATTTCGGCAGAATGGTCGATAGGCACCTTGTAGGAATCAAGCATACCCTCCTCGTGAGCGCCCACAAGCACAATGCTGTCTGCAAAATAACCCACGGGCACCGTACCGTCAAGGACCTTTGACATTGGTATTGTTTCAAAGTTCCCGGGCTTTCCCGTGTAGCGTATTTCCGTTACTTGCGGAAGTGTAAGCAATGTATCGGGATTTTCAGCCGCTTTTTCGGCGATTAGATAGGAAAAGCTTTTGTAGGTTTCACCCTCGTATTGTATGGTGGTGTAGGCTCGCCTTACATAGCCGTCGTCGTCAAGGATAATGTTGGTAAAGCCCGATTCCGACACGCTGCACAACGGCTCGTAGGCGGTTATATTGTCACGGACGCAGGACTGAACGCCGTAGCCGTTTTCGGTGCGTACAATGCGTGTATCCGTTTCCAGCTTTGAGGCGAGAATTACGTTGCCTGCCTTTTCAGCCGCCGCCGCAAGCCTTGAATCGCCCTCGGAATTGTTTGTGCCCGAGAAAATAACGTCCATTCCGATTACAAGGGGCTTTGCGTCCTGATTTGAGTTGAGTATTTCAATAAGCTCCGCAAAATAGCTCCTGTCCCATTGGGAATAGGGTCCCAGCTTATCAAGGGAGGTTTCGTCAATGGCGATTATTTTTATTTTGCTTGGGATAACGTCGGGGCGCTGATAAAAATTGTCCTCCGCCATAATTTCAAGCTCCCCGGGAAAGCCTGTTACTGTAATGATTACCGCCATAAGCACAAGCAGTATGTGGGGAACAAGCTTAAGGATTTTATGTAATATGTTATTGTTTTTCACGGATAACCTCTCTCTTATCTGCTATAATGCCTTATTATATCATACATTTTGGGTTTTGCATAGCAAAGTACAAAAATTTTGCAATAAAATAGCCAAAAAATCGACCAAAAATTCAAAAAAAGTATTTACATATATTTTCAATTGTGCTATACTTATGAATAATATGGTAAGCTAAACAATTATATTCAGGATGGTGCAGCATGAAGAAGAAAATGGGTATTGACAAAAAAATGATAACAAGCATCTGTCTTTCAATGACGGTTATTATGATTATCACCTCGGCAATTACCTTTCTTGCGGCAAAAAACGCCTTTGAGGCGGAAAGCAGTCAGAAGGTGATAAACGCATTGAAGGCGGCTTCCGGCGACCTTGACGGCTGGATAAGCGCACAGGAGGAAAATATACGTTCCTGCGGCGGCACCATTGCGGCAATAGAGGCGGACAAGCCTACTACTCAGAAGATTTTACAGATAGGCCGTGAAAATTCAGACGGCGCAGTTTACGAGGCCTATATGGCATACCCCGAAAACGTGACGATTTTCACGCAGGAGGTTGACCTGCCGCCCGAATTTGACGTTACAAAGCGTGACTGGTATCTTGACGCAGTTGCGGCGGGAGGAAAATCAATCTGCACTTCTCCTTACATAGACTATCTTACGGGAAAAATGATTGTTACGGTGGCAAGCGCAGTTTACAAAGACGGAGCCCTTTACGGAGTTGTGGGCGCAGACCTTTACGTTGACCAGCTTATTGAAAAGTGCTCCTCGATCAAAGTTTCCGAAAACGCATACCCAATGCTCCTTGACAGCGAGGGACACATTCTTGTACACAAAAACGAGGAGTTTACTCCAAAGGTTGAGGGCGAGGATACAAGATTTACCTCCGTTTCCGACGTTGCGGCTTATGCAAACAACGAGCAGCCTGTCGATTCGGTAACCTTTATGAACGACTACGACGGCGTAATGAGAGCTATTGCAACGGTAATTCTCCCCACGCTTAACT
>CAMDZU010000074.1 GCA_945910715.1 uncultured Clostridia bacterium | reverse complement strand
GTTGAACAGACTGCCGAGGTTATCGCCAACGCATTCTGGAAGCTGGTGCTCACCCGTGAGCAGGTACTGAAGATGAAGCGTAACGTATCGGTTGAAATTTCCAACCTGGATATTGATGACGACGGCTTTATCTACACCGTAACAGAGCTGAAGAGCGCTGAAACGGACGTACTCAAAAAGCTTAACCCCGCAGGTACAAACGTATTCACCAATATGGGTCTTGACGATGTTACCTTCGGCGACGTTGCAACCTACTGGTGGAACGGTAAGACCTACGCTTCCTCAATTGTTGACGTTGACGTTGACAAGGAAGGCAAGATTCACCTGCTGGACTTCACAACAGGACGTGTATTCCAGTACGACGAGGAATGCGACCTGCTGTTCATCTTCGGCGGCAAGGGCTCTCAGAAGGGTCTGTTCACCTCACCGACAGCCGTTGAAACCTACAACGGAAAGGTTTACGTTCTTGACGGACGTAAAAACTCAATCACCTCCTTCAAGTCCACCGAATTCGGCGAAATCGTTCATACGGCTATCAACTACTTCAACAAGGGTCAGTATGACGAGGCAAAGGGTCCGTGGGAAGAGGTTTTAAGACGTGACTCAAACTACTGGTTTGCATACATCGGTCTTGGCAACGCTTACCTTAACGCAGGCGAATACCAGACGGCTATGGACTACTTCTACAGAAACTCCCGTGCAGGCTACAACCGTGCCTTCAAGGATTTCCGTATCGAGTTCATCAGAGCAAACTTCAACGTGTTTATGATTATCATTCTTGTGGTTGTTGTGCTGCTTATTGCACTTCATTACCTCCGCAAGAATCTCAAAAAGAAAAAAGCGGCGGGAGGTAACAAGAAATGATGCGTTTTGACTTAGATTTACCCGCTTGGAAATGGCCCTTCTACTGCGCAAGACACCCCTTCGAGGGCTTCGACGATCTGCGCTGGAAGAACGGCTACAATATGAAGGTAGCGCTGGTTATCGTCCTCTGCTTCTTCATTATCAACGTTTGCCAGGCAATGATGACAGGCTTCCTGTTCAACACGACTTACGTTAAGGTATTCAACATTGTTCCTTACTTCTCATCGTCGGTAATTATGTTCTTCACCTGGGTAGTGGGCAACTGGTCGCTGTGTACACTGTTCGACGGCGAGGGTAATATGAAGCGCATCTGCTGCGTTTCCGCTTATGCTCTTGTTCCATATCTTGCTTCACAGGTAATTACAACAATCGCTTCTAACTTCTTACTGAGAACAGAGGGTGCGTTCATCAGCTTTATTCAGTATCTTGGAATTACCTGGTCGGTAATACTGATTATCTCGGCAATGAAAACCGTTCATCAGTATTCAATCCCCAAAACCCTTATCGCAATCTTCTTTACAGTGGTTGCAATGGTAATTATCCTGTTCTTACTGGTACTGCTTCTTACTCTTTTCCAGCAGGTATATGTATTCTGCTATTCAATCTATACTGAGATCATGTATCGAGTTGCTGTCTGATCAAGACGGGCAGGTCCCGTCGCTCAGACGTTACGAAAAAACCAAAATCTTTTAAATGGTGGTGTAAAAATGCTGAAATTACGGAAAAAGCTGTTAATCGGTATTCTCACGGCTGCAATCGCTCTCTCCGCAACACAGACCGTCGTATGGTCTGACGCAGAAACAGAGAACGAAGTAACCGCCGCAGAAGAAACCGACGCAGCAGCCTCCGAAGATACAGGCTCAGAAGAAACTTCCGACGAGGAGGAAGTAGTGCTTGTAACTGACGAGGATGCCCTCGCAAACTGCGAGCTTAAAGCCGAAAATTCCAAGTTTGCACTTTATGTAAACGAAAAGGACGCAACCTTCGGCTTACTTGTCAAGTCCAGCGGCTTTGTATGGTGGTCAAGCCCCATTAACGCTGACAATGACCCCATCGCCAAAGGCGTACAGATCAAAACAATGAAGTCAATGTTCTACATGAACACAGGCGACCCGGTTGTTCATCGTTCAACAAAATATACTTCATACGAACACAGCGTATCAAAGAAACAATTCAAGGTTGAGGATATTGAAAACGGCGTAAAGTTCACCTATGAATTCCCCAGAACGGAAATGTCCATTCCAATGGAAATCGTTCTTGAGGAGGACGGACTTGCGGTTACAATCCCAACAAGCGAAATCACAGAGGGTCTTGTGAACTCCACAACAGAAGGCGGCGCAGCTCTCCTTGACATCAACTTCCTTGCAAGCTTCGGCGCAGGCGGAATGGACGAAACAGGCTATATGTTAGTTCCCGACGGCTCCGGCGCAATCATCAACTTCAACAACCAGAGAACCAACGCAACGGTTTACTCCGCACAGGTTTACGGCAGAGATCTTACCATAAACCAGCTTCTGGCTCCCGCAGTTGACGAGCAGGTATTCCTCCCCGTTCTCGGTATGGTAAAGAAGGGTGAAAACGGCGACAACGGCTTCCTTGCAGTAGTTACAGAGGGCGACAGCTACGCTCATGTAAACGCAAGCGTTTCCGAGCTTTCCACAACCTCCTACAACACAGCGTGGTTCAGCTTTGACTGCCGTTCACAGGATACTTTCTATATGGGCTCCGCAAACAAGGAGCTGAACGTTTACGAGGCAGGCGACATCAAGGTAGGCAACCTTACAGTAAAGTATTACCCCATTTCGGGCGACGAGCTGAGCTACACCGACCTTGCTGACGTTTACAGAAACTATCTCGTTAACGAAAAGGGTCTTACCAAGAAGACAACCGCAAACGACGCTCCTTACTACCTGACCCTTAACGGCGGTACAATGAAGGCGCAGTCAATTGCAGGCTTCCCTGTTGATATGGAAACAGCCGCTACAACCTACGAGCAGGCGCTGGAAATCATTGGCGCTCTTGAGTCAAACGGCGTTGACAGTATGATTATCGACTACAAGGACTTCAATGCGGCAGGCATTGTCGGTATGATTCCTACGGGAGTTGACTACTCAGGCACTCTCGGCGGCAAGAACAACTTCAACAAGCTCAAGGATTACGTTGCGGCTAAGAACTACAAGCTGTTCCCAAGCGTTGACGTTATGGAATATAACCGTTCGGGCAACGGCTACAGCTTCACTCTTAACGCTTGTATCCAGATAAGCAAGTCCTATGCTTCGCAGAACGATTATGATATGGCGTTCGGTATCCCCCATCAGACAAAGAGCTCATGGATGATTCTGTCGCCCTATTACTGGACAGACCTGTTCGGAAAGCTTACCTCCTCCTTTACAAAGGAAGGTGTAACGGGTATCGCACTGAAGCAGGCTACCTCCACTCTTTACAGCGACTTCAGCCGCAAGAACACCGACGGCAGAAGCTACCTGCTGAGAGGGGACGCACAGAATATGCTGGTAACAGGCTATCAGCAGATCAAGAATTCGGGAATGAGCCTTTACGGCGAGGCAGCCAACGCTTATGCGCTTCCATACGTTGATTATCTGTCCGACGTTCCGCTTTATTCTTCAAACTACGACTTATTCGACTATGACGTTCCGTTCTACTCAATGGTAATTCACGGACTTATTCCTTACACAACAAAGGCAATCAACGCCAATGCAGACGCTAAGGAATTAAGACTTATGGCGCTGGCGACAGGTACTCCGCTCCACTACGAGCTGATGTACACGAACCCCAACAAGTTCACCGACAGCGAGTACGACAATCTGTACTACACAAATTATCAGGGTTGGATTGAACGTTCCGCAAGCGAATTCCAGCTGTTCAAGGACGTTGTTTCGGGCGTTTCCGACGCACAGATTACCGACTACAACAGAATTAACTCAAACGAAATCGAGGTTACATATTCAAACGGCACCATTATTTATGTACATCTTGCGGACAATGTTATTAAAGTCAACGGCAAGGAATTCAAGCTTGCCGATTACGGATTGGAAGGAGTAATTGAGTAATGAGTGATTCAACTTTCAACCCAAATGAAATCAATGAAGCAAATGAGCTGAATGAAACAATCAAGGCTGAAGAAGTTGCAGAAGCACCTGTAAGCCCCGCTCCCGAGGCTGCTCCTCAGGAAGCTGCGGCAGCAGCTGAGGAAGCTCCCCAAAAGCCTGCCGTACAGCACATGACAGCCTCCGCCGCCGCTCTCAACGCAGACGGCGAGGTTGACATCAGACGCCGTCAGCCCAAGCAGGAAAAGCAGATCAAGAAAGCACGCATTTCCTACGAGCGCAAAAAGGGTCTTTACGGCTACGGCTTCCTTGCTCTGTGGATTGTAGGTACAATCTACATGTTCATCATTCCGCTTATCCAGTCAATATGGTACTCCCTCTGCTTTACCGACCTTGTTTCCGATAAGGCAAAAATGGAGCAGTACGGAATGACCTCCCCCGGTATCTACACCGAGTGGAACAACTTCAAGAACTACACGGACGCTTTCCTCACCGACCAGAAGTTCCTCCCGAACTTAACCGCTTCGCTGGGCGAAATGCTTCCGAAAACCGCAATGATTTTAGTGTTCTCACTGTTCGTTGCATTGCTCTTAAACCAGAAATTCAAGGGCAGAACACTCTGCCGTGCGATCTTCTTCCTGCCGGTATTGGTAGCCACAGGTCCTGTACTTGCGGTTATCAACGGTGATATGCTGTCCCAGGGTATTTCCGACGCATCACAGTTCAGCTCCCTGTTCAAGGCTGACCTTGTTGACGAGCTGCTGGAATTTCTTGGTATGAACAACGTGAGCCAGCAGTTGACGGAAATGATTCAGTCCCTTACAAGTGACATTCTGAACCTTGTATGGAACTCAGGTATCCAGATTCTTATCTTCCTGTCCGCTTTGCAGGGCGTTCCCGTTGCGGCAAAGGAAGCAGCCATGATGGAGGGTGCAACAGGCTGGGAATTCTTCTGGAAGATTACCTTCCCGACCATCAGCCCCATGATTCTTGCAAACCTCATCTACACGGTTATCGACTTCTTCGTAGATTCACAGAACCCTGTTATGAAGCAGGTTATGGCGCAGGCTACCGCATGGAACCACGGTTTCTCGGCTGCACTTGCATGGATTTACTTCGTAATCGTTGCAGTAGCGCTGGCTATCATCATGGGAATTGCGTCAAGATTCGTATTCTATCAGGTTGACTAAGGAGGAACAAAAGTGGCTGAAAAAGATTTTGAAATGAAAGAAACCGCTGACGTTACTCCAGTAGTAACCGATGAAGGCATTGAAAACGCTATGGCGGCCATGGACGCATTCGATGACAATGCGCCACAGTCCGCTGAGGCTGCCGCACCCGCCGCACCGGTTGAAGAACCAAAGAAGGCTGAGGTAAAGGCAGTTGACGATAAACCCGTTAAGTCCAAGAAGCAGCTTAAAAAGGAAGAAAAGGAAAGACTGAAAAAGTACCATGTAAGCAACTGGGAAATTATCAAGAACTACCGCAACTACAACGAGCAGGAAAGAAAGCATTACCGCTACATTTTCGGCAGACGTATAGGCGAAAAGGTATGGCCCGTTTTCCGCTTCCTCATTCTGTTCGGACTGGCATTCGTAATCATGCAGCCAATGCTGTATATGATTTCCACCGCAATCCGTCCACAGAGCGAAATGTCCGACCCATCTGTAATGTGGATTCCTAAAACCGTTACTCTGGGCAACCTTCAGGACGTATGGGCGGCTACAAACTACCCCGCACTTATCGGAAACACACTGCTTGTCAACATTATCTGCTCCGTTTTACAGGTTGTAACCTGCTCAATCACAGGCTACGGCTTCGCAAGATTCAAGTTCAAGGGTAAGAGCTTAATGTTCGGTATCGTAATCATGCAGATTGTCGTTCCCGTACAGATTATCCTTATCCCACAGTTCATGCAGTTCAGATATTTCGATATTTTCGGTATCTTCAACGCAATCAACGGTTCTCCGCTGAACCTTACCGACAGCCCATGGGCGCTTTACTTACAGGCGTTCTTCTGCAACGGTATCCGTGCAGGTCTGTTCATCTTCCTGTTCAGACAGTTCTTCAGAGGACTGCCAAAGGAGCTTGAGGACGCTGCTTACCTTGACGGCTGCGGACCTTTCCAGACTTTCGTAAGAATTATGGTTCCCAACGCAAGAACCTCATTCCTCACCGTATTTATCTTCTCGGTAGTATGGTACTGGAACGACTCCTACGTTTCGGGTATGTTCTACACAAAGTCAAACACAGTAGCACTTGCTATCCAGAATATGTTCAACACAATCTCCACATGGCTCAACGGCGGTATTCCTCAGGGTACTGCTGCCGACTACCTTGTTTGGATTGAAGCAGGCTGCTTGCTGTCCCTTATCCCGATTCTCATTATGTACATCTTCTTACAGAAATATTTCGTAGAAGGTCTTGAGCGTTCGGGTATCACAGGTATGTAATAAAAGAGAAAGCCGTTTCCGAAAGGGAACGGCTTTTTTGTAGGGAAAAGGGAGTGCCCTTTTCAAACTCCGTTTGGGTGAGGCAGGGGGCTTCTCGCCCCCATTTGATTTGCCCTCGCCGTGGGGGATTGGGGGCTTCGCCTCCTTGACCCCTCGGTTTTGAGTTTGTTTGTATTTGTTAGTTGGTTTAAAAGGGGGCTACTCGCCCCCTTGATTTTGTTTTATTAGATTATAAGGTTGCTGTAACCCCTCGCCCTTTTCTTTGCTTGCACAAAGAAAAGGGAAAAGAAATGCACTCGCTCAAACGCCGCGAGTGGCTGCGCCGCGCTTCAAACATAGTATTCAATCCTGCTTCGCAGGATTTCATAAC
>CAMDZU010000073.1 GCA_945910715.1 uncultured Clostridia bacterium | reverse complement strand
AGAGGAGCGCAGAAAAGAGCTTGTTAAGCAGATAAAGAACTACGGCGAGGAAGCAAAGGTAACAATCAGAAACATCCGCCGTGATACTATTGACAAGTACAAGACAATGAAGAAGAACAGCGAAATCACAGAGGACGACTTAAAGACCTGTGAAAAGAACGTTCAGGATATTACAGACAAGTACGTTGATAAAATTGACGCTTGCTGCGCTGATAAGGAAAAGGAAATCATGACAATTTAAGTCATGGCGTATATGACAGATAAAAGCTTACTGCCCGTCCATGTGGGAATAATCATGGACGGAAACGGCAGGTGGGCGCAGAAGCGTGGGCTGCCCAGAAAATCAGGTCATGCTCAGGGAGCAAAGACCTTTAAGCGTTGCGTTGACGACTGCCGTGATTTAGGAATAAAGTGCGTGACGTTCTATGCCTTTTCAACCGAAAACTGGAAAAGGCCAAAGGACGAGATTGACGCATTGATGAGGCTTTTCAACGATTACCTTGACGATATACGAAAAATGTCGCAGAAAAATACAAAATTGTTATTTTTAGGCGATATGACTGTATTTTCTGAGGAGCTTCAGAGAAAAATAAAGGAAACAGAAGAAATTTCCGCAAGCAATACGGGAATGATTTTGTGCATTGCCGTGAATTACGGCGGACGTGACGAAATTGTTCACGCAGTACGCAGAATTGCGGACGATGCCGTAAAGGGCATTATCTCACCCGAAAATATCAGCGAAAAGCTTGTGGAGGATTACCTCTACACGAAAGGCTTGCCTGAGGTTGACCTTATAATCCGTCCCAGCGGTGAAATGAGAACCTCCAACTTTCTGATATGGCAGGCTGCCTACGCTGAATTTATCTCTATGGACGTGCTCTGGCCCGATTTCAAAAGGTCCGACCTTGAAAAGGCCCTTGAGGAATACGCCCACAGAAACCGCCGCTTTGGCGGAATATAACACAAAGGAACTTGATTATGGCAAAACGTTTGATTTCAGCCGCAATTGCGATCCCCTTGGGAATACTTGTGCTGTATATTGACAACGTCTATGTTTTGACGGCGTTAATATCGGTGTTATCGGCTTTGGCAACATACGAAATTTTCGTTGCAACCAAATATCTGAAAAATATTCCCGTGACAATTGTCAGTTTAGCATTTGTTGCCTTTGTTCCTTTTGCCTTTGTTTTGCAGCCCGTAAGGGAAAAAATTCCTTATATGTGCGTGGGATTTCTGTTTACTTTGTTCATAATAATGATTTTTATGCACGAAAAGGTGAAATTTGAGCAGGTAGCGCTGGTTGCTTTCATTTCGGTTTGTATTCCTCTTGCAATGGGCTCGCTTGTGTTCACACGAATCACTTTTTATGAACACGGTATATTCTATATAGTATTTATTCTTGTAAGCGCATGGATAGGCGACGCAGGAGCGTATTTTATCGGCACTTTCTTCGGAAAGCACAAAATGGCTCCCACAATCAGCCCAAAAAAGTCGTGGGAAGGCTTCTTCGGAGGCATTGTCACATCGGGCATTTTCGGAATCCTGATGGGCTTTGCTTACCAATGGATTGACTACCTTACAACTGGAACACACCATTTTGCCGTAAATATATGGTTTATGTTTGTTATTTCGCTGATTTGCTCTGTCCTTGGAGTTGTAGGCGATTTCTCGGCGTCAATCCTTAAACGTCAATGTATGGTAAAGGACTTCGGCCATATTCTCCCCGGTCACGGCGGAGTTCTTGACAGATTTGACAGCGTGCTTTTCGTTGCGCCCTTTGTTTATCTTGTTCTGAAAATTTATCAGCCTGTAACTGCAATTATTTAAGGAGGCTATAATGCCGGGATAATCTCTCGGCATTATTTTAATTTATGAAAGATTTGGTTTTGCTTGGCTCAACGGGGTCAATCGGTACGCAGACATTAGACGTTGCCCGTCTGCATAATATGAAAATAAAGGCATTGTCCGCCAACACCAACACCAAGCTGCTTGAACAGCAGGCGAGAGAGTTTCACCCGGAAGCTGTGTGCATATTTGACGAAAATATGAACAAAGATATGAAGGTGCGGCTTGCAGATACGGACGTAAAGGTGCTGTCGGGAATGAACGGGCTGTGTGAGCTGGCACAGATGAACTGCGATATGGTGGTAAATTCCGTTGTTGGAATGGTAGGACTTCGTCCCACGCTTGCGGCAATAGAAGCAGGGAACACTCTTGCTCTTGCCAATAAGGAAACTCTTGTTGTTGGCGGTGAAATCGTAACAAGCCTTGCAAAGAAAAACAACGTGAAAATAATCCCCATTGACAGCGAACATTCCGCAATTTTCCAGTGCTTAATGGGCAACGAACAGAACAGAATCAGAAAAATATTGCTTACTGCATCGGGAGGACCGTTTTTCGGATACACTTCCGAAATGCTTAAAAACGTCACAAAGGAGCAGGCGCTTAAACACCCCAACTGGTCAATGGGCAAGAAAATAACAATCGACAGCGCAACCCTTATGAACAAGGGTCTGGAGCTTATTGAGGCGGTATGGCTTTTTGACGTTGCTCCCGAGCAGGTGCAGATTGTCGTGCACAGACAGAGCGTAATACATTCTGCCGTTGAATACGAGGATGGCTCGGTCATTGCACAGCTTGGCGTGCCCGATATGAGAACGCCAATTCAGTTTGCGCTGACTTATCCTCACCGTTATCCCTCGCCGTCAAAGGCTCTTGACTTATTTAAAACAGGAACGTTCACCTTTGACAAGGCAGATGAACAAACCTTCAAATGCCTCGGAGCAGCGAAAAAAGCGGTTTTAATGGGCGGAAACGCCTGCTGTATTCTCAACAGCGCAAATGAGGTCTGTGTTGATTTGTTCCTCCGTGACAAAATAAAGTTCTGGGAAATAGGGGAAATTGTTTCACAGGCTCTTGAAAACGTGAACAAAACAAAAGAAATTTCCCTTGATATTATCCTTGAAACGGAGAAGATTACAAGAGAGTTTGTTCATTCTGTGTTGAAACAATGAACTAATTTACAGGAAGGATTTAATCTATGTCAATAGTTATCGCAATTATTGCGTTCTGCATAATTATTCTGATACATGAGCTGGGTCATTTTTTTGTAGCAAAGGCTTTCGGAATGAGGGTTTCCGAGTTTGCTATCGGTATGGGACCTACCTTGCTTAGAAAAAGAGGCAGGGAAACGGTTTACTGCCTGAAGCTTATTCCAATGGGCGGCTCCTGCTCCCTCGGCGAGGACGAGGATAGCGACGACCCACGCTCATTCAGAAACAAGCCCGTCTGGCAGAGAATGCTGGTTATTGTGGCAGGCGCTGTGATGAATCTCATTCTCGGCTTTGTTGTGTGCATTTTTGCGGTAATTTCAAGCGGCGATATTACAACCACCACCATTGCTGAATTTAAGGACGGGGCTGTTTCCAACTCTCAGCTTATGGTTAACGACGAAATCGTTTCAATCAACGGTATGAGTATATGGACCTCAATGGATATTTCCTATTGCTTCCAGAATCAACTTGCCAAATTGTCCGACGACGCAAAAAGCGTTTCCTATGATTTTGTGGTAAAGCGTAACGGACAGCTTGTTGAGCTTAATGATGTTTCCTTTGCTCTTAATCAGAGTCCCGACGCAACAAAGGGAATGATTGTGGATTTCTATGTTTATCCCCAATCCCTTAATTTCTTCAACACAATTGAAACTGCTTTCAAAACCTCTCTTACCGAGGGCAGACTTATATGGATCACTCTTTTGGATTTTCTCAAGGGAACCTACGGCATCAACGACCTTTCGGGTCCTATCGGAGTAGTTGACTCAATAGGCAAGGTGGCGGCAATAAGCCTTAACAGTCTTTTCCTAATGATTGCCTTTATTTCAATAAACGTGGGTATTTTCAATCTGCTGCCCATTCCTGCTCTGGACGGCGCAAGATTTGTTTTTCTGCTGATTGAAGCCATACGGCGCAAGCCAATCAGCCCCGAAAAAGAGGGAATGGTGCATTTTGTGGGACTTTGCGCCTTGTTCCTGCTGTTTATTGTAGTTACCTTCAACGATATAGTGCGGATTTTCACAGGAGGCTGATATGAGCAGAAAACAGGTTAAAGTAGGCGGTCTTTCATTAGGCGGCGGACATATTTATATTCAGTCAATGCTCAATGTGCCTGCTGATAATATAGAGGGAAACGTTGAACAAGCGAAAAGACTTGAAGAGGCAGGCTGCGAAATAATCAGAACAGCTGTTCCGACTCTGAACAATGTTAAGCTTATTGAGGCACTGAAAAATGCGGTCAGCGTGCCTGTTGTGGCGGATATTCATTTTGATTACCGAATTGCCGTTGCCTGTGCGGAAGCAGAGGTTGATAAAATACGCATTAACCCAGGCAATATCGGCAACGACGAAAAGGTAAAGGCAGTTGTTGACGCCTGCAAAAAGCGCAATATTCCCATAAGAATAGGCGTAAACTCGGGGTCGCTGGAAAAGCCTCTCCTTGAAAAATACGGCTCTCCCACCGCCGAAGCCCTTGTTGAAAGCGCTCTGGGTCACGTTGAAATTCTCAACAGGTTTGATTTTGACGATATTGTTATTTCCATAAAATCATCAAGCGTTCCGCTGACAATCAAGGCGTACCGTCTGCTTGCGGAAAAATGCGGCTATCCGCTTCACGTTGGCGTAACGGAAGCAGGCACGGAGCGAATGGGCATTATCAAGTCCGCTATGGGAATAGGCTCGCTGCTCTGCGACGGAATAGGGGACACAATCAGAGTTTCCCTTACAGCCGACCCTGTCCGCGAGGTAATTGCGGCGCAGGATATTCTTAAAGCGGCAGGACTTGGGAGCGGTGTGGAAATTGTTTCCTGCCCTACCTGCGGAAGAACGAAAATTGACCTTATAGGTCTTGCGGAGCAGGTCGAAAACGCAACCCGACATATCAAGAAAAAGGTAAAAATTGCGGTTATGGGCTGTATAGTAAACGGTCCCGGCGAAGCCCGTGAAGCGGACATCGGCATTGCAGGCGGCGACGGACAGGGACTTATTTTCAAAAAAGGCGAGATAATCAAAAAAGTTCCCGAGGAGCAATTGTTGGGCGAGCTTCTGACGGAGCTTGAAAAGCTATAACGGAAGGAATAACAAATGGCGGCTATACTGAAAAATTTATTCAGCAGCTTGGAGTTGGACGAAAAGGTGGGAAACGCAAGTATCCCACAGCTTATACATAACGAAAAGGAAAACAGCATTTTATTTCAGCTTGAATCGGAGGAGCTTATCAGCGCAGACGTGCTTATTGAAACCTCAGCTAAAATAAAGCGGCTGCTTGGATTGCGCTCTGTAAGCATTTACCCCAAATATCCCACGGAGCTTTTTACCTCGGATTACATAATCGACATTGTAAAGCTGCTCCGTGAAAAATTCGGCGTTATAAACGGCTTTATGGACGGCTGTTCCATAAACCGGAACGGAGATACATACGAAATTGTGCTGAATAACGGCGGCAGAGATTTGCTTCTGGGGGAAAAAATCGACAAGGAAATTGCCAAATACGCAAAGGGAATTTTCGGAGTAAATATCAATATTGAGTTTACGGGACTTACCGAAAATACCATTGAGGAGCACGAAAAGAAGTTAAAGGCGGAAATGCCAAAAACCACCGTTGTTATCGGCAGAACGCCTCCTCCCGAGCAGAAGCCCCAGCGTGAATTTCAGGGCGGCAGCTATACACCTTACGGCGGACAACCTGACAATGCACCGAGGAAAAAGACCTTTTCAAGAGGTCCCGAGGTCCTTAAAGCGCCCCAGAATATGAAGCTTATGTTCAGCTCAAGCAAATTCAGCGATGAAGCCGACCTTTATATGGGCAAGCCTATAAACGAGCCGCCTATGGATATGGCTGATTTAACCAGCGATATGGACGACGTTACATTGTGGGGCGAGGTGTTCAACGTTGAGTCAAAAACCATAAAGAATGATGAATTTACCATTTTTATGGTTAGCTTTACCGACCTTACATCTTCACAGATAATGAAGATTTTCACCAGAACGGATAAGGCGGACAGCTTCAAGTTCATCAAGACGGGTATTTCCATTCTGATTAACGGCTCGGCTAAGTTCGATAGCTTTGAAAAGTGTATTCTTGTAGAGCCCAAGTCCATTATGTTAGTAAAAACCTCTCCCAAAAAGGACAACGCCCCCGAAAAGCGTGTTGAGCTTCACCTCCATACAAATATGTCTGATATGGACGCTGTTACACCCCCTGCCGACCTTGTTAATCAGGCGTTCAAGTGGGGGCACAAGGCGGTTGCCATTACCGACCACGGCAATGTTCAGGCTTACCCCGAAGCAATGAACACGTGGGACAAAATCAAGAAAAGCAATCCCGATTCCGATTTCAAGGTTATTTACGGAATGGAGGCATATTTCGTAAACGACGGCGAATCCCTGATTGAGGGCTGCACTAACCGCTCCATAAATCAGGATATTATCATTTTCGACATAGAAACAACGGGTCTTTCTCACAACACAGAGCGCATTACCGAAATAGGCGCTGTAAAGCTTCGCAACCTTGAAGCGGTTGAGGAATTCTGCACTTTTGTCAATCCCGAAAAGCCCATTCCCGAAAACATTACCGAGCTTACGGGAATTACGGACGAAATGGTTGGGGACGCACCATCAGAGAGGGAAGCCCTTGAAAAGTTCATTGCTTTCTGTGGCAATGCGCCTCTTGTTGCGCATAATGCGTCTTTCGATACCTCGTTTATCAGAGCG
>CAMDZU010000072.1 GCA_945910715.1 uncultured Clostridia bacterium | reverse complement strand
GAAATCCGCCTTTTCCTCGGCGGAATGGGGAGCGTGGTCGGTAACGATACAGTCGATTGTTCCGTCGCAGACCGCCTCGGTTATTGCCTCAACGTCGTCCGCCTCACGGAGGGGAGGATTCATTCTGTAATCGGCGTCCCTTGTCCGTAAGCATTCGTCCGTCAAGGTGAAATAATGGGGCGCTGTTTCGCTGGTTACCATTACACCGTATCTTACTGCGCTGCGCAGAAAGTTTACTACCTCTTTCGTTGAAACGTGGGCAATGTGGATTGGCACGTTCATATCTCCTGCAAGGACGATTTCTCTTGCAGTAACGGTGTTTTCGCTTGAACGGCTCATTCCCTTTACTCCAAGCTCTTTTGAAACCTTGCCAAGATTCATTATGCCGCCGTTGATTATTTCAAGGTCCTCGCAGTGGGAAATTACCTTTAAACCTGCATAGTGCGCCTTAACCATAGCCTCCGCCATCATTCGGGTGCTTTTAACAGGCCGTCCGTCGTCCGAAACCGCAACGCAGCCTGCCTTTTTCAGCTCGTCATAGTCGCTCAGCTCATCACCCGAAAGACCCTTTGTTATCGAGCCGACGGGATAGACCTTTACTTTTGAGCCTTTCGCCTTGTCGAGAATGTATTTCACCGTTTCAGCATTGTCACAGACAGGCTTTGTGTTTGGCATACAGGCAACTGCCGTTACTCCTCCTGCCGCTGCCGCCTCGCTGCCGCTGATAATGTCCTCTTTGTATGTCTGTCCCGGGTCACGGAAATGGACGTGCATATCGCAAAGTCCCGGTATAACCGCCTTCCCCGTGCAGTCAATAACACGGTCGGCATTGACCTCAAGGCTTTCACCGAGGGCTTTTATCCTGCCGTTTTCAATAAGCATATCCAGCTTTTTGTCAACGTGGTTTATGCTGTCAACAACCTGTCCGTTCTTAAGTAAAAGAGTCATTTCAATTTCTCCGTAACCATCAATGCAATTTTGCTATATTCAATTTATTATACTATATTCTGAGGAAATATTCAAGATAAATCTGCATTTTTTAACAATATAAAAGTAGCCCATAAATCGGCTTTATTTTGTTAGCATTTAACAAATATCGCCGATTTATGTACTGCGTGGGGATTTATTATGTGCAAATGCAGACCTTTCTGCTGTCCTCGGAGCGGATTGCAATTACCGCCCCTCTGATAAGATACGCCGCCGGGTCGCCGAGAGGACTTTTCTGCAGGCACTCTATTCTTGTGCCCTCGATAAGCCCAATGTCAAGAAGCCGTCTTCTCATGCTTCCGTCTATATTAAGCTGAACCACACGGGCGGTATCTCCGATTTCCATATCGTTCATTGTATGCATAAAATCAGACCTTTCTTTTATTTGGATTGCTCCGATAATAATATATGTCGAAATATGCATAAATGTTAATGAACAAGATTTTATCAAGCCGTAAAAAAACCACCCCGAAAGGTGGTTTTAATAATTACTTTCCTAAAGCGGCTTTTGTAACGGCAACAATATTTTCCGCACAAAGACCAAATTCCTTAAGCAATGCGACAGCAGGGCCCGAATGACCGAAGGTATCCTGAACGCCGATTTTGATAACGGGAACAGGGCAGCTTTCGGTAACAACTTCAGCAACGGCAGAGCCAAGACCGCCGATAACGGAATGTTCTTCAACGGTGATGATTTTGCCTGTTTCCTTTGCAGCCTTTGTGATAATTTCCTTGTCAATAGGCTTGATTGTGTGAATGTTGATAACACGGGCGTCAATTCCCTGCTCAGCAAGCGCCTTTGCGGCTTCAAGAGCCTCTGCTACCATTAAGCCTGTTGCAACGATTGTAACGTCCTTGCCGTCCTTTAACTGAACGCCCTTGCCAAGCTCGAACTTGTAGGTTGCAGCATCGTTGAAAACAGGAGCGGCAAGTCTGCCGAATCTCATATATGTCGGGCCAACATAGTCAGCCATTGCAAGAACGGCGGCCTTTGCTTCAACGTCGTCGGCAGGGTTGATAACGGTCATGCCGGGGATTGCTCTCATAAGGGCAATATCCTCGTTGCACTGGTGGGATGCGCCGTCCTCGCCTACGGAAATACCTGCGTGAGTTGCGCCGATTTTTACGTTAAGATGAGGATAGCCAATGCTGTTGCGGACGATTTCAAATGCACGTCCTGCCGCAAACATTGCGAAGGTGCTTGCGAAAACAAGCTTGCCCGTTGTGGCAATACCAGCCGCAACGCCCATCATATTTGCCTCTGCAATACCGCAGTCGAAAAATCTGTCGGGATACGCCTTCTTGAATATGCCTGTCTTTGTTGCCGCCGCAAGGTCTGCGTCAAGTACCACAAGGTCAGGTCTTTTTTCAGCGAGCATTACAAGAGCTTCGCCGTAGCTTTCACGGGTTGCTTTCTTTTCCATTTATATCAATCCTTTCTTACTTTGTAAGTTCGTCAAGCTTTGCCTGTAATTCAGCCATAGCCTTGTTGTACTGTTCCTCGTTGGGGGCTGTTCCGTGCCATGAAACCTGATCCTCCATAAAGGAAACGCCCTTGCCCTTAACGGTCTTCTGAATAATTACTGTTGGCTGGTTTGCAACACGTTCAGCCTCCTGGAATGCCTTTTCGATTGCGTCAAAGTCATGTCCGTTGATTGTGATAACGTGCCAGCCGAAAGCGGCAAACTTTTCGTCAATCGGATACGGGGACATAACCTCGCTGATTTTGCCGTCTATCTGCAGGTTGTTGTTATCTACTACAGCAACAAGATTGTCCAGTCCGTAATGAGCCGCAAACATAGCTGCTTCCCAAACCTGTCCCTCTTCAATTTCGCCGTCGCCGAGAATTGCATAAACCTTGTAGGTTTCGTTGGACAGCTTGCCCGACAAAGCCATACCGCAGGCAGCGGAAATGCCCTGTCCGAGAGAGCCTGTGCTCATATCAACGCCGGGAATCTTGTTTCTTACGGGGTGACCCTGTAACCGTGAGTCTATGTGACGGAGAGTCTTTAACTCCTCAACAGGGAAAAAGCCTCTGTTTGCGAGTACAGAGTAAAGCGCGGGGGCAGTATGTCCCTTTGAAAGCACCAGTCTGTCACGGTCTGCCATTTCGGGATTTGTGGGATCAACGTTCATAACTGCGTTGTACAGATATGTCAGCGTGTCCGCTACCGAAAGAGAGCCGCCCGGATGACCCGATTTTGCGTTGTAAACGCCCTCGATAATGCCCATTCTTACTTTTGTGGCAGCTATTTCAAGCTGCTTTTTTAAAGTTGCGTCCATTTTGAAACCTCCGTTTATATAAATCTGAGAATTTTCACTTATTACATTGTACTTGTTTTTGCCTTAATGTCAATTAAAATTTGAAAAATATTGAAACAACCTTAAAGCTTTTCGATAATATCAATGATTTCGCTCACTGCACCGCTGTTATTGTCGCAGACAATGCGCTTTGCGGCACTTTTTACCTTGTCCTGGGCATTGGCAACCGCTATGCCCATATCAGCCGCCTTTACCATTGCGTAATCGTTTCCGTAATCCCCTGCCGCAACGGTGAATTTATGGGTATTGCCCGTTATTTCAAGGAGCTTGTTAAAGCCCTCCGCCTTGCTTATTCCCTCGGGGAGCATTTCAAAGTACATGGGTGCGCTGTGCACCCAGTTTACCTTTCCCGAGCAGTTTTTCTCCGCAAAATCCATAAGCTGACCGATTTTCTCCTTGGGATACCCAAGCAGCATTTTAAAGCAGCCCTTTGGCACTTCCTCAAAGGGAATTTCAACTCCGTCAAGGCTTTCAAGAGCAAGGTGGTCGTAAATTACCTGATTTGCATAAGGCACATAAACTCTTTCCCCGTGGAGAATTTCAACTCCAAGGTCGGGAAATTCCTTTATAAGCGTTGGAATATAATCGTAAGCGCTGTCCTCGATTGTGCAGTTCCACAGGGACTTGTTCAAGGCAAAATCATAAACGCTGGCGCCGTTGAAAATAACCGCAGGCATATCAAGCTTTAGCTTGTCCACAATGCGCCTTGCCATTGCATACCCTCTGCCCGTTGCCACGGTAAACAGTCCGCCTCCCTTTCTGAAACGCTTGATAGCGTCAAGGTCCTTTTGCAGAATCTGCTTATCGTCCGTAAGAAGAGTGCCGTCAAGGTCGGTCATAATTATTACTTTGTTGAAATCCATCAGCCTCTCCTTATGCTTATCAGAAATTTATTGAAATAATCGGGCAGTTCGCTGTCAAACTCCATATATTCCCCTGTTGAGGGGTGAACAAAGCCGATTTTCTTTGCATGAAGACACTGTCCGCAAAGCCACTTGGGCTTGCCGTTTCCGTAAACCTCGTCCCCTGCAATTGGGTGTCCCATATAGCTCATGTGTACTCGTATCTGGTGAGTTCTGCCCGTTTCAAGAATACATTTCAGGTGGGTGTAATTGCCGAGATTTTCTATCACCTTGTAATGTGTGACCGCCTCTCTTGAATTAAGGTCGGTAACGCACATTTTTTTGCGGTCGGTCTTATGCCTGCCTATGGGTGCATTGACCGTTCCGTCCTCTTTCACAGCCCCGTTTACAACGCACTCGTACTCTCTCGTAAAGCTGTGCTCCTTAATCTGCGCCGCCAGTCCCTGATGTGCAAGGTCGTTTTTGGCAACCATAAGCAGTCCGCTTGTGTCCTTGTCAATTCTGTGAACAATGCCCGGACGGATTTCTCCGTTTATGCCAGAAAGACTGTCCTTACAGTGGTACATCAGAGCATTTACAAGCGTCCCCGAATAATGCCCGGGAGCGGGATGAACAACCATTCCCTTTGGCTTGTTCACAACCAGCAAGTCCTTGTCCTCGTACACAATGTCAAGAGGAATATTCTCAGGCTGAATGTCGATTTCCACCGCCTCGGGAATTTCAAGAACAATGCTGTCCCCCGACTTTACCTTGTAGTTTTTTGCAGCGGTTTTTCCGTTTACAAGAGCCAAGCCGCTTTCAATATAATTTGCGGCGGCGGTGCGTGTAAGAGCCTCTCCTACCGCTTCCGCAAGGAGCTTGTCAAGCCTTTCTCCGCTTGCTTCCGCAATAAATTCAATCCTGCTCATCTGCGCTTTCCGTCCGGGGTTCATCGGTTTTGTCCGCTTTTTTCTTGCTTGCGGCACTCCTGATTTCGTCAATGATAATGAACAGTATCAGCAATGCTGCGCCCACAACTGCGCAAATATCCGCAAAGTTGAATACCGCAAATCTGATTATTCTCACATCAACAAAATCCACCACATAGCCGTTGAAAATGCGGTCGATAAGGTTGCCTATTCCTCCTGCGATAATCAGAGCGAAGGCCCAGATAACAGGCTTGCTTTTGATCCGCTTGGTAAGCAGCATAAAAAGCATACCCACAATGACCACCGAGGTGATTATAATGAGGAAAACCCGCTTTCCTTCAAGGATACTGAAGGACGCTCCCGTATTTTCAACGTATGTGAGGTTGAGCCACTCCTTGCCGTCTATGGAAATCAGATTTACCGACCCGACAGGCTTCAGCATTGATACTGCAAGCCATTTTGTAAGCTGGTCTATACCCACCAGCGCAAGGGCTGTCAAAAGGGCAATATATGTCATAAATTCTCCAGTTCTTTACACAGCAACAGAGCCATACAAAACTGCACAGCTCCGTTGTAGTAATCAATTTTTATGCTTTCAGTACAGCCGCACATCTTGCGCAGAGTGTAGGATATTCGCTGTCAGAGCCAACGTCTGTGGTATAAGTCCAGCAGCGTTCGCACTTTTCGCCCTCTGCCTTTGCAACGGAAATTGTAAGACCCTCAACGTTTCCTGCAAACTCGCCTGTGCCCTGGCCTACTTCAACCTGCGAAACGATAAACGCCTTTGCAAGCTCGGGCATAATGTCGGACAAATCTTCCTTTGTGAACAGAGTTACCTTTGCTTCAAGGGACTTGCCGATTACCTTTTCGTTTCTCTTCTGCTCAAGAGCGGTAAGCACATCATCACGGATTGCGTGGATTTTTGCCCACTTTGCATTGAAATCGTCGCTGATTGAAACGCCTGTCTTTTCGGGCATTCTGTTGAAGATTACGCTTCTGAGGTCGTCGTCCTTGCCGTGGGGCATTGACTTCCAGATTTCGTCTGCCGTAAAGGAAAGGATAGGAGCTATAAGCTTGGTAAGACCGTTCAGAATGATGTACATTGCTGACTGAGCGGCACGTCTGTTTTCGCCGTCCTCCTTTTCGCAGTACAGTCTGTCCTTGATAATATCAAGGTAGAAGCTTGACATATCAACAACACAGAAGGAGTTGATTGCGTGATATGCAAGGTAATAATCCATTGCCTCGTATGAAGCGGTTACCTTTTCAATAAGCTTGTCGTACTGTGCAAGCGCCCACTTGTCAAGGTCGGTGAGCTTATCAAGAGCAACCATATCCGTATCGGGATTGAAGCCCTTGCCGTTGCACAGGTTGCCTAACATATATCTTGCGGTGTTTCTGATTTTTCTGTAGGTTTCGGACAGCTGCTTCAGCATTTCCTGAGATACTCTGATGTCGCTGTGATAGTCGAGAGATGTTACCCACAGACGGAGAACATCTGCGCCGTACTGCTTGATAACCTCTTCGGGAACAATGTAGTTGCCCTTGGACTTGGACATTTTCTCGCCCTTGCCGTCAACGATCCAGCCGTGGGTGCAGACGGATTTGTAAGGTGCACGACCGTTGCAGGCAACGCTTGTAAGCAGCGATGACTGGAACCAACCTCTGTACTGGTCGCAGCCCTCAAGATAAAGGTCTGCAGGATATTCAAGGTCGTCACGCT
>CAMDZU010000071.1 GCA_945910715.1 uncultured Clostridia bacterium | reverse complement strand
TGTTGACGATATGTCCCAGGAGGAATACAGAAAGGCGGCTATTGACGCTGTTAAGCAGCTTTCCGCTGACGTTGGAATCCCTGCTGACTTAAAGGAAATCGTTAAGGAAGAGGATATTCCGTTCCTTGCCGAAAGCGCTTACGCAGACGCTTGCAGACCCGGCAACCCACGTGACACCAGCGTTGAGGAGATCACAGCACTTTACAAGTCGCTGCTTTAATTGACAGGTTATCAAGCAAAGCCCACCGAATTTAGGCGGGCTTTGTTTTTGGAAAGCAACAACAGTAAAAAATCCCGCTTTATCAGCGGGATTTATTTATTGCGGAATAATCAAGCCTCAATATCAAGTGCAGGCTTTTCTTCCTCGGTTGTTTTTGCTTCTTCCGCAGCCTTTGTGTACTGCTCAAAGCTCTTTGGCGGCAATGTTGCCTCCTTAACGTCGGGCCATTCAACCTCTTCCTCATACTTCTTGAAGCTTTCGGGAGGGAGCTCGCCGTATTCGCTGCCCTTTACATAGGGGTCGGGCTCCTTGCGGTATTTCTCAAAGCTCTCAGGCGGCATATTGTTAGCGTTGTTTATCTTTTCCTGCTTCTCCGACTTTTCCGCTAATTCCTTCTTGTATGCGTCAAGCTTTTCAATAAGCTGGTCAATGGTTTCCGCTTTTATTATCTGTGTTTTCTGCTGTTGATAGGTCTTGTCCTTAATCTGTTCCTCGGTTTCAGTCTTGCCGTCCTTTTCGCCGTTCAGATTATCAATTCCGTTTTTCAGCAGAGCATAATAATTAACCTTGCCGCTGCCGTCAACGGAAATGCCATAGGACTGTATGTCCTTTGCGTTTTCGCCAAGAGCTTCCTTCATTTCGCCGAATTTTTCTCCTGCGCCGTCAAGCACGCTCTCGTACTGAGCCGCAACGTCCTTGTCGTTTGCCATTTTTTCAAGCAAATCGGGAGTGATTACAACGTTATACTCCGAGCCCTTGCCGCTTTTCATAAGTGCCTGAGCTTCTTCGTCTGTTTTGAAATCGGCAATGATAAAGTCCATATTGCCGTATTTTTCCTTTAATGAGTCAAGATAGTTCTGCGCTTTTTCGCTGAGCTCAGCCTTTTCGGGCTGGTTTGCCTTTTCGGCAGGCTGGATTTTTACGGATTCGTCTATTTCTGTATAATTTTTTATAGATGATTCAAAGGTATCCGCTTTCTTGGCTGCTTTATCATCAGCCGTCCTTGAGCCTGCAAATTTGGTGGTCTTAGCGGCATTGTATTCACTGAAATAATTATTTGGTCTGTTGGTTACGCCATACATAATAATACGCTCCTCTCCGTGGATTACAGGTATTCTTATATATTATATCGGCGGAAAAATAAATAACTTTAGCAAAAACTTCAAAAAAACTGCCATAAACTTTTAAGCTTACGGCAGTTGAAATATTAAAGGGTTTTGAGCGCCTTGGAAAGGGGCTTATAAACAAGGAATGTAATTGCGGAAACTGCTGCGCCCTTGCAGAAGGTGAAGGGCATATTGAACCAGATAAGAGCGTCCCAGAGATTTTCCACATTGGGGTTTATCGCCCGGTACATACCTATAATTGCTTCCATAGGCATAAATGCGGTGTAGAACGGGTATGTAACGTAGTAGTTGATGAAAATGCTGCATACCGCCATTACTACCGAGCCTACTGCACAGCCGATAAGGGCTGTTACACGGCTTTTGCGGTACTTGTAAATCATTCCTGCAGGGAACACCATAACTGCGCCTAAAATGAAGTTTGCAAGCTCGCCTACGCCGCCCGTTGTGGTAAAGAGAACGTTAATGAGATTCTTAACAAGGCAGACCACCACTCCGGCAACTGGTGAAATTACGAAAGAGGTAATAAGGGCAGGCAGCTCCGAAAAGTCCATTTTGATGAACGCAGGGATAAGGGTTGGCAGCGGAAAGCTTATAAACATAAGCACCGTTGATAACGCCGCCATAATTGCCGTGACTGTGATTTTCTTTGCGCTGAAGATTTTTGTTGCTGTAACCATTGTGTTTTTCCTTCCTCTGAAAAAATCGTAAGTGCTTTGGGCGAGGAAATGAAAAAAGCCCTTGGTTATTGCACCGTAGATGCAATAATACAAGGGCGTACAAATGCAGATATTCTCGGCATCTGATTCTTTCATCCGGACTATACCGTTGGTTTCGGAATTTCACCGAATCGGCCATAAGGCTCGCGGACTTTACCGCCAGTGGAGAATTGCACTCCGCCCTGAAACAGATTACTCTATTATTATATTACTGTTTTTGCTTTTTGTCAACAGTTTTTATTCGTCAATGTCCTCGTCGTCCTCGTCAAGAACAAATTCCAGCTTTTCGCCGCAGTTGGGACAGTCGATTTCGCCCTGGCTTAATACGTCGTAGTCAACAACAACTGCATTGTTGCAGCTCGGGCAGGTTACTTCGTACAGATCCTCGTCGTATTCCTCGTCCTCGTCGTCCTCATCTTCGTCGTCTTCGTCCTCGCCGTAAACCTCGTCCTCAAGGTCGTAAACGCTTTCCTCAACGTCGGACAGTACCTCTGCCATTTCGTCAAGGTCCTCGTCAACCTCTTCAAGGTCAAGAGCAATATCGTTGAGTACGTCCAGCATTGCAAGGATAATCTTGCCTTCCTTTGTGTTGTCGTCAAGGTTAAGTCCCTCTGCAAGACCCTTGATAAATGATACCTTTTCGGGAATTGTCATAGCCATAATTTTACTTCCTTTCTGTGAAAAATTCGGCTGAACAGAACCCCGGTCAGCCGAAAAGTTTAATCACTTGTTTGCACGTTCCATATATTCGCCTGTTCTTGTGTCGATACGGATAACGTCGCCGATATCAATGAACAGAGGAACTCTGATTTCTGCGCCTGTTTCAAGAGTAGCAGGCTTTGTAGCGTTGGTAGCTGTGTCGCCCTTGAAGCCCGGGTCTGTCTGTGTTACTTCCAGCTCAACGAAGTTGGGAGGTTCAACGCCGAATACCTTGCCCTTGTAGGAAAGTACCTTGCAAACCATATTTTCCTTAACGAACTTGAAGTTGTCGCCTACTTCGTGCTTGTTGATCGGAACCTGCTCGTAGGTTTCGCTGTCCATGAAGTAGTAAAGGTCGCCGTCCTCGTAGCTGTATTCCATATCCTTTCTTTCAACGAAAGCGGTTGGGAACTTGGCTGTCGGGTTGTAGGACTTTTCAACTACTGCGCCTGTCAATACGTTTCTTGTCTTGGTTCTTACGAAAGCGGCGCCTTTGCCGGGCTTAACATGCTGGAATTCGATAACCTGCATTACCTGTCCGTCTTCTTCAAAGGTCATACCGTTTCTGAAATCGCCTGCTGTAATCATATTTAATAATCCTCCAGAAAATTTGTTATAATTATCTTTTATATTTTACCTTATTTTCCGCACAATTGCAAGTGTTTTAGCAAAATTTCTTTATATTTTTCAAAAATAGTCTTATTTTTTTGTAAAAAACTGTATCTATTAAATATAAATCAAGGACTTTGGAGTGTTTGTAAGGTTGCGGCAGCCGTCCTTTGTGACAACGCACATATCCTCAATGCGCACGCCGAATCTGTGGGGAATGTAAACTCCCGGCTCGATTGTGATTATCATGCCCTCGTGGAGAGTTGTATCGCTTTTGGCGGATACTGCAGGCGCCTCGTGAATTTCAAGCCCCACTCCGTGTCCTAAGCTGTGGGTGAAATATTTGTCAAGACTCCACGCTTCAAGAGTTGAGCGAGCAACGCTGTCAAGAAGCTTGCAGGTAATTCCTGCACGGACTGCCTTTAATGCGTCCGTATTTGCCCCCCACACCGCATTGTAAACATCACGCATTTCATCGGTTGGCTTGCCTATGCAGACAGTTCTTGTCATATCCGAATGGTAGCCGTCAACCACTGCGCCGAAATCCAGCGTAAGGAAATCTCCGTCCTCAAGGGGCTTGCTTGTGGGTACTGCGTGAGGGCAGGCGGAATTTTTTCCCGAAGCCGCAATAGTATCAAAGGAAAGGTCGTCTGCCCCTGAATCCATCATATAGAAGTCAAGTGCGGTAGCAACCTGCTTTTCGGTCATTCCTGCCTTTAGCTTGGAAATAAGCTTTGAGAAAGCCGCCTCTGCAATTTTCTGCGCCGACTGAATCTTTGAAATTTCCTCCTCGGTTTTGATTATCCTCAGCTTGCCGATAACGTCCGAAAGCCAGTCAGAGGAGTCAAACTCAACATTCCCGAAACGCTCAGTATAACTTCTAAGCTCGGAAACGGTCATTGTCTTGTTTTCGATTGAAACAAGGTTTGCGTCGTATTCCTCAAAAATGCGTTCAAGCTGCTTGTTCAGGTCCTGCATTAAAATAACGTGAAAGCCCTCAACCTGCTCGCTTGCCTTTTCGTGATAGCGTGCATCTATTATCAGAAAGCCCTCGTCATGGGTAATTACCGCCACTCCTGCCGAGGATTTGAAGCCCGTTGCATACTGCCTGTTAATGTCGCTTGTAATAAGGGCAATGTGTCTTTGGCTGCGGAGCTGCTTTTGAATTTCCTTTAAAACGCTCATAAATTTCTCCCGAAAGCCTTAATTCTTTATAGCCGTTCTAAGACCGTAAAGTCCCAGTATATAGCTGTTTTTGCCGAAGCCGGAAATACTTCCCGCACAAACGGGAGCAATTACCGATTCCCTGCGGAATTCCTCACGGTTGTCAACGTTTGACAGGTGCACCTCCACAACGGGGATTTTTATTGCGGCAATAGCGTCACGGATTGCGTAGCTGTAATGGGTATAAGCCCCTGCGTTGAGAATAACGCCCTTTTTGGTGTTTCTTGCCTCGTGAAGCTTGTCTATGATTGCTCCCTCGTGGTTTGACTGGAAAAACTCCACGTCAAAATCAAGCAGCTTTGCTTTTTTCGCTATTTCGGCGTTAATGCTGTCAAGGGTATCGTTTCCGTAAATTCCCGGCTCACGGAAGCCCAGTAAATTAAGGTTTGGTCCGTTTATAATCAGTATATCCATTTTATTATCCTCTGATTTTGTAAAAATATGCGCACATTGCGGCGGCGTCCTCCGCCTGTGTTCCTGCGCTTTCGCAGATTATGGACGGCTCAAGTCCACGCTCCGCAAACAGCTCCATAAGTGGCTCATAGGCAGGACCGAACTTATCGTCTTCGAAGGTAAGGTGGCATTTTTCGCCCCCTGCCGAATATTCAATCTTACTGAAATGAACGTGGAAATTCTTTAACCGCTCAAAGCCAAGCTTGTTTTCGATTTTATCAAGAATTTCCCCATAATCGGCTTTTGTTTTAATGCCGCCCAGCGTCCTTGCGTTAAGATGTCCGAAGTCAACACAGGGGAGAAATCTTTCGTCTGTAAGGCAAAGCTCGATTACCTCGTCAAGAGTGCCTAACTGATTTATCTTGCCCATTGTTTCAGGGCAGATTCTTATGCCCGAAAGTCCCTCGGCGTCAAGCCTTTGCTGCGCCCTTTGCAGACTGTCCTTTGCAAGCGCCAACGCCTCTTCACGGCTTATTTTCGCACATGAGCCCGAATGAACAACAATTTTCTCCGCACCCAGCGCATTTGCCGCCTTTGCGGATTCGTAGATGTATTCAACGCTTTTCAGCCTTGTTTCCTCAACAGTTCCCGAAAGGGAAATAAAATATGGAGTGTGGAGGGAAATTGTAATGCCGTTTTCCTTTGCAAGCTTTGGCAGCAGGGAATAGGTCTTTTCGGAAATTCGTACCCCTCTGCCGCATTCCACCTCGTAGCCGTTAAGGTTCATGGATTTAAGATATTCAGGCAGCGCCTCGGGGAATTTTCTCTTGCCGAAGCTTTCGGAATTTCCGCCCGGTCCGAATGAAACAGCCATAAAATCAACCTTTCTTATTTACGTTCAAGCTTTGAGTAATCTCGCTTGAAAAATATGCTTTCCAGCTTTCTCTTGAAGCGGAAGCCCAACTTGTCCTCCAAATGAAAGGGCTCCACAAGGACGGTCCTTATTCCCGAAACATTGCCGCCAAGCACATCGGTGAAAATCTGGTCGCCTATAACGGCAATTTCCTTTCTCGGAAGCCCCATAAGCTTTTTCGCCTTGTTTATTCCCAAGGGCAAGGGCTTGCAGCCGAAGGAGAAAAAGGGAAGCCCCAGCTTTGCCGCAAGGGGAGCAACACGCTTTTTTGTATTGTTAGAAACAATGACCATTTTAACGCCAAGCTCTCTCATACTGTCCAGCCACTCGAAAATTCCGTTTTCGGCGGCAGGATTTCCGTGCATTGAAAGGGTGTTGTCAAGGTCGAGAATAAAGCCCTTAAAGCCGTATTTTTCAACAAAAGCCCTGTCGATGGCAAGAACGTTTTTTATCCATATATGGGGTCGGAAAAGCATAGGAAAGCTCCTTTAATCAAGCATAAATTAGCCCGTAAAAAAACGAATAAGCGGACGTTACGCCCGCTTACATCATTTTTGTAAGTAAATATTACTTAAACTTGCGTTTACGAGCAGCTTCGGACTTCTTCTTGCGCTTTACCGAAGGCTTTTCGTAATGTTCTCTTTTACGAACCTCAGCGAGAACGCCGTCTCTTGCGCATGAACGTTTGAAACGCTTTAAAGCTGTGTCCAATGTTTCGTTTTTACCAAGACGAATTTCTGCCATCTATATCCCTCCCTTTGCCTTACGGCACAGGTTATCTACATTAAAAGTAGTGACGCATAACAAAATAGAAATGCTCAACAAATATTATACATTATAATATTTCACTTGTCAAGTATTATTTCAAAAATTCTTCAATATTTATTATTTCCCCGTCCGCCCACAGTCTTTCAAGGTCGTAGAACTCTCTTGTTTCGGTGTGGAAAACGTGTACGATAACATCAATGTAGTCAAGTACAATCCAGTTTCCGCTCTGATAGCCCTCTCTGTTGTGAGGCTCCAGCTTGTCCTCGGTGGCGAGCTTGAAATCA
>CAMDZU010000070.1 GCA_945910715.1 uncultured Clostridia bacterium | reverse complement strand
TTAAAGTTTCTTGCCTCTTGCCTTGATTATCTCAGCCATTTCGCCCACATTCTTCATTCCGCTTACCTCGCCCATTGTGAAGGAAACGCCGAATTCGTCCTCCACAGCGGCAATAAGCGTAATGTGGTTAAGGCTGTCCCAGTCCTCAATGTCGTTGGCGGTGGTGTTTTCGTCAACGGTAATATCCTCGTCAAAAAAGTCGCTGAAAACCTCGCTTAATCTTTCGTAAATGCTTTCCATATCCGTTATCCTTTCTGTACTTTTATATGCTTGTTTTTGTTTTCGTATGAGCTTACGTCAAGAATGTATTTCTTGTTGCCCTGTTCATCCTCGCTGATTTTCTCAAAACCGAAGGAATCGAACAGCTCTTTTACCATGGAATTTTTCGCCGTGGGGTAATAATTGCCTATTATTTTACTTATCGACAATTTTCTTGCTTCCTCGCACAGCCTGTCAAGCATGGCAAATTCCATATCACGTTTCAAAACACGGCAGGACATAAGCCACAGCTCAATATCAAGTGTATCCCCCTCGATTTTTCCGATAACAACGGAAACAACGCCGTTGTCCCCGAATTTATCCTCAAGCTTGCCGTAAAGCCGTATGTAGTCGCTGCTGTTGTAGATAACCTCCATTTCGGCGGCGGTATATCGCTTGGTTGTAACGTTGAACTGGTTGGATTTATTGGTAAGCTGGGTTATGCGCTGGAGGTAAATAGGGGTGAAATCCTCGATAACCGCAGTCATTTCAAGGCTGTCAAGATACTCACCGTAATCGATGAAACGGGCAAGCTGTTCCGCACGCTTTGCGTTTTCCTTGTACATTTCGTTCCGCTTAAGGTCGTCCTCGGAAAAGGCGGTTACTTCAAAATAACCGTTGCGGTCAAGGGTCTGTATGTAGTTTTCAACTCCGTCCATTTCGGGGGCTTCAATGCCAAGCTGCGCCTTTACAATGGCACGCTCCGCAGGGTTATCGTCCACGAAAACAATGCTTTCGGGGAGAATGTTAAGCTCTGCGGCGGTTTCGGCAATGTTCCTGTCCTTGTTTTCCCAGTTTGCCTTTATAATAATGAAATCGTCGGGCTTTAACACTCCGTCGGGGTGGTTAAGTCCCGCAATTGCGTTTTCACGGTCGTTTTTGGAGCAGACGGTAAGCAGTACCCCAAGCTGCTTATGTGCCTTGAGATAGGACTGAAATTCGGAATAAACCTGTCCCATAGGCACTTCGGGACCTACCTGTATTCCGTCAACACCGTCGTCCCCCACAACTCCGCCCCAGAGAGTGTTGTCAAGGTCAAGGGCAAGTGCTTTCTTGTTCCTGCCGAAAATTGACTTGATGATATGGGCAAGGTTAAAGGCAAATTCGGGTATTGCAGGCACGCACAGGCAATACTTGTACATATTCCAGTACAGGGGATTGGACCATTCCTTTAAGCCGTAGCTTGCGGAAATGTAGTTTATGTCGTTGATGTAAAAGCCCTTGCGACTGTCTGCATAATCACAGAAAAATGCGTTAAGGCGGTTTATGTAGTTTGTCCTGCCGTGAAAGTCGCTTGCGTCCTTGTTGCCGAGCAGGCGGAAAAAGGGCATTTCAAAGTTGTTCTGAATAATGGGACAGTTCTTTTCAGCAAGCTTTTCCCACATTGTCCTGAAATATTCGCACTGCTCCCCGAAAAGCTTATCCACCTGCTCTCTGCTCATGGACATATCGGGAAAGGCGGTTATGTTGCGGCTGCTTGTGTGAATGTAGATTACGTCGGGCTGAAAGCTGTCAAGCTCCGGATTTCCGAACATTGCGTCCTGCCAGTATCTTCCGTATTCCGACTGATAGAACACAGGCTCAATGCCGTAATCAAGGAGAAAAAGCTCCAGCACGTCAACAATGTTGTTGGTGGTAGAGCCGCCTAAAACGGCTATTTTTTTGGTTATGCGCTTTGTTCCGTCCCCAAGGAGCTGCTTTTTAAGGCTCCTGCGTTTTTTGAGGATTTCAGCGCTGTTTAATGGGTATGTGAACATATTTCCTCACTGATTCTTGATAATCTTTACATAGTTTCCGTTTGAGCCTGCAGGAGTATAGGTGCAGCAGGCGAAAAGCAGATCCGTTGCGCCCACGTCCTTGCAGAACTGGACGGCATTGAGGTAGAAATAACGTATATCGCAGACGTAAATGGTGCTGAAGGAATTTGTAAGGAAAGGAGCAAGTGCGTTGCCGTAGCTTTCCTTGAAAATAACAAGAGTTCTTCCGTTGTCGCAGTCAGTTTCGATTTTTGCAATGCGGTCGTCGCTGCCAAGGAACGAGCAGTAATAGCCGCTTCCGTCGGGTGAAACGAACAGATTGCTTTCGTAGCCGTTTTTGAAGCTGCAATCATAGTAGGTGGTTGAGGTTTCGCCCTTTGGAATGTACATTGTGAAGTCCTCGGGGTCGTAATACAGGTGGCTGTCCTTTGAGTAGAAGTACATTGAGCCTACATAGCCGCCGCAGGTTACTTCCTTATAGGTATCAAGGTCGGGGAAATCCGTTTCCGCCGCAGCAGCAAATTCCTTTGCGGCATAATAAGCGCCAAGGGGCTGCCAATGGTGGTCGGTGCGGGAAAAGATGTGCTCGTCCTTGTGTTCGTTCAAGGTATCGTAAACGTTGACGCTGGTTACGTTTTTAAGGTTTTCGGCAATGTAGTCGATTTTGTTTTTCTGCGAGGAGGTAAAGCCCTCGTTGCCCTCGGGGAGATAAAACTCGCTTGAGGTGGGGATAGTCATATTGTAAACCTTAACGTCGGGCAGCTTTTCCGCAAAATCGTTTACCGCCGCCGTATAGCTGTCGCATAGTCCGTATGTACCCCAGCAGGGCATAAGTCCCCAGTAATGACCGTCGATTTTGGTGACAAGAATTCCGTTTTCGCCGATAACGGAATATTCTCCGTCGTCGGAAACAGGCTGTGCTGTTGTTGCAGAGGTGGTTTCAGCTGTTGTTTCCGCCGTTGTTTCGGCAGTGGTTTCCGCTGTGGTGGTTGTTGTTTCCGCTGTGGTGGTTTCGGGAGCAGAGGTTGTGGTTTCAACCGTGGTCTGCTCCAAAATTTCCGTTTCGGTTTTAGCGGTGGTTGTTTCAGTAGTTGCAGCAGTTGTTGCGGCGGTAGTTTCGGCAGTGGTTTCCGCAGGCTGATTGCCGCAGCCCGAAAGCATAATTGCTGCAAGAATAAGCGCTAATTTTTTCTTCATAAATTATTGGGTCCTTATTACATCAATATTGTTTGCATTTGGTCCTACGGCTGAGAAGGTGCACATTGTGAAAAGCACGTCCGTAATGCCGTGTTCCTTGATAAAGTCGATTGCGTTAAGGTCGAAATACCTTATATCGAGGACGTAAATTTCCTCAAAGGAGCTTGTATAGAAAGGCACCTCCGCATTGCCGTAGCTGTCCTTCAGTATGGCAAGCTTTCTGCCGTTTTTGCAGTCGGTTTCAATGCGGACTATCTTTGCGTCGCCGCCCATAAATATGGAGTAGGACTGACTTACGGGCTGACCTACAAACAAGGGGAAATCATAGTCGAAATTGTAGGCGGTGTCGTAATAGTAGCAGGTGTAGTCGTTGGAGGGCTTGTAGTAAACAAAGTCCTCGGGGTCGTTAAGCAGCTCTGCGCTTTCGGTAAAGGAATACAGCGTTCCCACATAGCCCTCTACGGTTACGGGAGTGTAGGCGGAAATATCCGCAAAGTCAACTCCTGCCGCCTCTGCAAAGGTCTGTGCGGCATAATAAGCGCCCAGAGGCTGCCAGTGGTGGTCTGTTCTTGTGTAGATAGGCTCGGTAATGTGCTGACCCAGAACGGAGTATGCGTCAACGGCAATAACCCCCTCGTCAAGCATGGAGTTTATGCTGTTTATGCTGTCTAAGTGGCTTGCGTTGTACTGGGCAAAGTTTGCGGGAGTATAGTAGGCTCCTGCAGTGGGGACTACCATTGAATAAACGTTCACGTCCTCCCCTAAATCCGCCTTGAAGGCGTTGAGGGATTTTGCGTAGGTTTCGCCCGTTCCGCCGCCGAACATTGAAAGTCCTCTCCAGTGTCCCTCCTGATATACAACGATCTGTCCGTTGGTGTAAACCCCGTCCGCAATTTCCTCGCCGTACTGGGGAGCTTCGGTGGTTGTTACTTCCTCGGTTGTGGTAACGGGAGGTGTGGTGGTTGTAGCTTCGGAGGACTGATTTTCCGCCGCCGTGGTCTGTTCGGCAGGCTGTGTTTCGGTCTGCTCGGGGGTGGTTTCGGGGGCTTTTGTTGTTACCGCAGGCTGTGTTATTGCGGTAAGCGTGCCCGAAATCTTTACGTCCCCCGAGGAAATTCCCATCATATTCTTCATATTGGCGGAAAGATTCTTGAAGGTATCACGCTGGGGTACCGTGTCGTTGAACCAGTCGCTTATCTGTTCGGTGTATTCGCCGCTGAAAAAGGACTCTGTGCTGAATTCGGGAAATTCGGCAAGAGTGCGGTTTTCAATGTTTGAAACGGCAGGCCGTGGGAATATGTACAGTCCTGCCGTAACCAGCGCAAAAACGCCCCCTGTAACGATAATGTTTGCGAGGGCGGCATTTGAGCCTTTATGTGAGCTTTTACGCTTTTCGTAAAGCTTGTTTATCTCGTCCTTTTCGGAATTGTTATCTGACATTTCTTGTCCTTTCGGTTGAAAAATTATACTCTTTTATTATATACCCCTATGAATAAATAGTCAAGTAATTTTCTTTAGCGGAAAATTGTCATTTTTTTGCTAAAACTATTTGCATTTTGGTAGAAATATGCTATACTTAAAGAAAATGTCTGAAACATATTGTGACTATCCACAATATGGAATTATATGGAGGTATTGCATAAATGTCAAAACTTATGCTTGGCAACCAGGCGGTTGCCAGAGGCTTATATGAGGCGGGAGTAACTGTTGTTTCAAGCTACCCCGGAACTCCCAGCACGGAAATCACCGAATTTGCGTCCACCTACCCCGAGGACGTAATGCACACGGAATGGGCGCCCAACGAAAAGGTTGCCTGCGAAACGGCAATCGGCGCAAGCATTGCCGGAGCACGCTCCTTCAGCGCAATGAAGCACGTTGGACTTAACGTTGCGGCTGACCCCCTTTTCACAGCGTCCTACACAGGTGTAACAGGCGGTCTTGTAATTGCCGTTGCGGACGATCAGGGTATGCACTCTTCCCAGAACGAGCAGGATTCCAGAAACTATGCCATTGCCGCAAAGGTGCCCATGCTTGAGCCAAGCAACAGCGCCGAGTGCAAGGACTTTACCAAAATGGCTTATCAGATAAGCGAGGAGTTCGACACACCCGTACTGCTCCGCTTGTCCACAAGAGTTTCCCATTCGCAGAGCGCAGTTGAAACCTGCGACCGTGAGGAAAAGCCCCTTTCAGAATATGTAAAGAATGCGCCCAAGTACGTTATGATGCCTGCCTTTGCAAAGGCAAAGCACGTTGTTGTTGAGGAGCGCACGAAAAAGCTTACCGAATTTGCGGAAAAAACTCCCCTTAACAGGGTTGAGATGAACAGCACAGAAATCGGCGTTATTACCGCAGGAATTGCTTATCAGTACGCAAAGGAGGCTCTTGGCGACAAGGCAAGCTACTTAAAGCTTGGAGTTATCAATCCTCTGCCCGTGGAGCTTATAAAGGAATTTGCCTCAAAGGTAAAGACCCTTTATGTGGTTGAGGAGCTGGACGATATTATCGAAACCCATTGCCGCAAAATCGGTCTTGACCCAATAGGAAAATCCCTCTTTACATATATCGGTGAATATTCACAGACCTATCTCCGTGAAAAGATTTTGGGCGAAAAGGCTGAATTTGACACCTTCGACGAGGAAGTACCAAACAGACCTCCCGTTATGTGCGCAGGCTGTCCTCACAGAGGAGTTTTCTACACCCTTAAAAAGCTGGGCGTTATGGTAAGCGGCGACATCGGCTGTTATACTCTTGGCGCTGCCGCTCCGCTCCAGGCAATGGATTCCACCGTCTGCATGGGCGCTTCCATAAGCGGTCTGCACGGCTTCAACAAGGCAAGAAGGGGCGAATACGAAAACAAGGCGGTTGCTGTTATCGGCGACTCCACCTTTATTCATTCGGGCATTACAGGCCTTATCAACATTGCCTACAACGAAAGCAATTCAACGGTAATAATCCTCGACAACTCCATTACGGGCATGACAGGCCATCAGAACAATCCTGCCAACGGAAAGAACATTCACGGCGACCCTGCAAACGCAGTAAATCTTGAAGCTCTGGTTCATTCCATCGGCATTGACAGAGTTACAGTAGTTGACCCGGGAAATCTTGCAGAGCTTGAAAAGGTAATCAAGACCGAGCTTGACGCAAAAGAGCCAAGCGTTATTATTGCAAGAAAGCCCTGCGCTCTGCTTAAAACCGTAAAGCACAATCCGCCCTTCAGAATCAACACAGACAAGTGCAGATCCTGCAAGGCGTGCATGAAGATAGGCTGTCCCGCAATTTCAATGACAACGGGCAAGGCGCAGGTTGACAACACCCTCTGCGTAGGCTGCGGACTTTGCGAGCAGATGTGCAGATTCGGCGCAATCGAAGAATGAGTGAACTCTGAAAGGAAATAAGAAATGGCTACAAAATCAATTATGCTTGTTGGCGTAGGCGGTCAGGGTACATTGCTTGCCAGCAGAATTTTAGGAAATACGCTCCTTGCTCAGGGCTTTGACGTTAAGGTAAGCGAGGTACACGGAATGTCCCAGCGTGGCGGCTCCGTTGTTACATATATCAAGTACGGCGAGGAGGTCTGCTCTCCCGTTATCGAAAAGGGCGAAGCGGACGTTATCGTGTCCTTTGAACAGCTTGAAGCGGCAAGATGGCTGCCTTACCTTAAAAAGGGCGGCAGAATTATCACAAACACACAGCAGATCGAGCCTATGCCCGTTATTACGGGAGCAAAGGCTTATCCTG
>CAMDZU010000069.1 GCA_945910715.1 uncultured Clostridia bacterium | reverse complement strand
CCACAAGATGAAAGCTGCGGTTAAAGGCGTCACGTCTGCTTTCGCAGCAGAGGAAAACCCACTTGTATCCGTCCCCGAACTGAACACGGCAATGTGCGTTGAGGTTTTTCTGCACTCCTGTCACAATTTCGTTGAGCATATCTGCAAGAGGCGGCAGGTCCTCCGCCTTTACAATATCGCCAAGCTTTATTTTCTTATCCTTTTTCGCAATCTGAGGATTTTTTGTAAGTATGGTAAGAGGAAGATCCCTTGTAAGATCTATCCTTATATTTATACATCTGCTGTCGCCGAATGCCAATTCCAGGCTGTCCACAGCCTCACTCCCTTTTGTACTGTTTCATCTCAATCAGCGATTGAACCTGCCGCACAGGCAGGACGGCATTGCCGCTGAAAAGCTGTTCAACAATATGGACAGTTTACTTGCTTTTGTGGTAAGACCGCAATATGCCATATTATTGTTTTATTTAATTTTAACATATTTTTTTGAACATTGCAATACAAATTTGTATTTTTGTTATATATGACAAATAATTAACAAATTTATAACAAATCTGATAATAAGTAATGAAAATTTTTACAAATCATTATAAAATATTCCTTTTTACCTTAAAATATGATACAATACTAATGTAAACGCTGTATAAAACGAAAGAAAAAATTTTTGAAAATTTTTCTGAAATTTTGCCACAATTTTGTTATCAGGATTGTTACAGATAACAGAGGGGCAGGAAAGGTGGTTGGCTCCATGAAAAACTACGAAGCGGAAAAGCTGATGGGAAAAATAATCAGCCGTGACCCCGACTCGGCAGACGCCTTGCAGAAGCTGTACACCGAATACAAGCAGCAAGTCTATCTGCTCAGCCTTTCTATTGTGAAAAACCACAGCACCGCAGAGGACATAATGCAGGACGTTTTCGTCAGCGCCTATGAAAACTGCGACAAATTCTACGGCGGCAGCGTCAAGGCGTGGCTTATGACAATAGCGCGCAATCTCTCGCTGAATTACATCAAGCGCCGCAGATTTGAAACTCCCGAGGAGGAGCTTCCCGAAGTTCCCGATACAAAGGATATTTCGGAAGCGGTAATCGGGGAGCTTACATATCTTGACTTGATTTCAGTCCTTTCGGAAACGGAGCAGAATGTTGTTACGCTTTCGGTTTCGTCGGGACTTAAGCATTACGAAATCGCAAAAATTCTGGGAATGAGCTATGCAAACGTGCGCTCGGTATATTCAAGAGCGCTGAAAAAGCTTAAGAAACTACTTTCGGAAGGAGGCGGCAAGGCTTGAAGAAAAAGGAAATTGTTCTTATACTTAAACAAAAGGCGGATTCGGAGCAGCCAAAGTCGGATTTCTCCGATTTTTCGTCAAGACTTGTTCAGCGCACCGACTCCTCCGCACAGCGTGTAAAGCTTATTGAAATGCCCGATTCTCCAAGGAGAATGAGGTTTCCCGCAGTTCCCGCCGCCCTTGCAGGCTCGTTTGCAATAGTATGCGGAATTATAGGCTTTAATGCTCTTAAGGAAGCGCCCTCTGTTCCCGTTCAGGAAAGCGGAATTATTGTTACGGCAGATAATACCGATAAGCCCGATTACACCTACGAATACGAAAACAAATCCGAACAGGAAGCGGAAAAAATCAAAAATACCGCTCTCTGGAAAAAATCAGACCTTGAAAAAGAGGATATTTCCGAACAAAATCAGTATAATTATTTTAAAACGGCATATACTGTTTATTACACGCCTTCCTTTGAAAATATTGATTTCACTGTTTCTTATGCGCTTTGCCAAAGCGGAAAAGCCACGCTGACCCTTGAAAAGAAAATCGGCGAGGAATGGCTTGTAACCCCTTATGCAGACAGCCGCACAATTTTCTTCGGCGGACAGGATAACCAAAATTTTTACAAGAACATTTCCCTTAACGCAATCACCTCCGACGGTACGAAAATTTACCCCGACGAGGGAGTTTACAGACTGGTACTTTCCGCAGAGGACGAGATTTACACCACAAGCTTTGTTGTAAAGGAAAGCAGCGCCGACAATCCGTACAGCCGCTATCCTTCCGATTACAGCGAGGAAAGTGGAGATAAGCTTGAGGGCTTTGAATTTGCCACTTCCGATACCGCTCTTTCGGAGGAAAAAATCAGAGTAAATATTTCATTCAGCGCAGATGTTACGGACAGCACGGTAAATATTACCTCGGGCAATGAATTTTTCCTTGAAAGGAAAATCGGTGGCAGCTGGTACAGAATTTCCGAGGAAAGCTTTGAAGAGGAAGGCTTATTCCAGCTTGTTTCGGGCGCAGAAGCCTCTGAAATCACACGGAGCTTTGACTTCAGCGGCACTTCCCTTGAAGCGGGAATTTACCGCATTGTAAAAAGCTTTGACGTTTACGAAGAAAACACGGAAACGGGCATTTACACCAACAGCACCGTTACAGAAGCAGCAGAATTTGCCCTAACGGACGAAAACGGCGAAATGCGTATGTTCAGCGTGCAAAATGTTCCTTACTCCTCGTACAAGGCTCTTGCTCCCGTAATTTACGGGGACAGCGTAAAGCTTATCGAGGCGGACGGAAAGCCAATTTCCGATACCGACTACATTTACCGCATTGTAAACGCATTTTCGGCAATACGTCTTGTAAGCAGCGAAAGCTTTGAAGACGCAGGCTTTGAGGAAAGAAAACTCACTTTTACAGACAAGAACGGCAATATTTACAGCATAACCCTTTATTTCAGCGAAAACGACAACTATTTTATAAAGGCTGACGGAGAATATTTCTACATTGAGTCAAATTCGGCTCTCAGAACGCTGCTCTCCTGCATTGAACGCGGTACGGAGTACAAAAAGCCCATTATCACCGAAAAGCCGGACAATATCCTTGATATGGACAGCATTTACGAGGGTGGATTTACCGCTCCCGACTGCTTAACCGCAGGTCAGGCGGAGCTTCTTGCAAAGGCTTACGTCCTTGCAGAGCAGATAACAGGTCTTGCCGCTGTTGAAAATGATTACAGCTCGCAAGTTTATGTTCCCCAGTATAGCCGCCTTGCCTATTATAAGGCTGTTATGCCCGAATTTGACAGCTACGAGGAATTTACCGAATACGCGCACAGCATAATGACGGACGATGTGCTTAACGGTCTTAATTTCTACACATCCTTTGCCGATGTGAACAACGAAATATATCACGCCGACGGCTATGCAAGAAACAGCATTTTAAGCAATTACAGCTACATTGAGCCTGTTTCGGGCAGCACCTTCAGAATAACAAATGTGCTTGAGGGCAAGGCATGCGGCGACTATTACGTTACTTTCAGTCCCGTTGGCGACGACCAATGGATAATTACCGAATTTCAACTCTGGATATAACTTCTAATCTTCATTGCGGCTGTCCATAGCGGCAGCCGTCCTCCCGAATTCCACTCATTTATATAGATCTTATCTTCATTTTGATTACCTCTGACTGAAATATCTCCCCCGATATTTCATACTGATAACCGATAAAAACTGTACAAAAAATCGGGCATAAGCTTGCATATATGGATTATGCGAAGATTTTTTGCCTACAGTTTTATTGGCTATTGGTATCCGGCCCGACTCAGTCGGCAAAATCGTTTATTTCTATTTTTCATTTTCTTATACTTCATTTCCGACAAAAACAGCTACTACCGAGGTAATAGCTGTTTTTGTTGCATTACAGGTCATCAACGTCCTGAACAGGCTTTTCATAGGGATTTATGGGTTTTCCCGTATATGAGCCGTTGGGGTCTGATTTTGCCGCCTCAAAGGATATTATTTTCAGCGGCTTTTCCATAACCTTCTCTTCATTCTTCCGAGAAAATTCAATATTCTTGTCCACATCGTTTTCCTTTCTTGATTTAAAACGCTTATTGTGATAGAATAAACTTATCACATTATATTTTTTGCCGAAAGGTCGCATATAAACATGGAAATTCGACAGGAAGATTTTTTTGAAATTCACGCAATTGAGGGAGCGCCAAAGCTGCTTGGCAAGCTGCTCTGCACAAATATAAACGGCGAAGTGAAAAAGCTGCGCATTACCGAAACGGAATGTTATATGGGAACCGACGACCTTGCCTGCCACGCGAGCAGGGGCAAAACTCCCCGAAACTCGGTGCTTTACGAAAAGGGCGGTCTTTGCTACGTTTATATAGTTTACGGTATGCACAACCTTGTGAACGTTATTTTCGGGGAAAAGGATTTCCCCGAGGGAGTGCTCATACGCTGCTGCGAAGGCTTTGAGGGACCCGCAAGGCTGACAAAGGCGCTGGGGATTGACCGCTCCCTCAACAGGGAAAGCTTTCTCACCTCGGACAGGATATGGCTGGAGGAGGACGGTTATATTCCCTCAGAAATTGTCACAAAGCCCCGTGTAGGCGTTGACTATGCCGGGGAATACTGGGCGAAAATCCCCTGGAGATTTGTTGACAAAACAAAAAAGCAATGCTCCTGAAAATGCACTGTAACATTTTGTATAAATTAACGAAATTTGCCTTAACTATTGACAATAAAATTCAATAGTGTTAGAATATACTATATAATATGAAATTTGGAGGGTAAAAACCATGACAGCAAAAAATATTTCGGTAATTGCACTTGTATGTGGAATTTTAGGTGTAATCGGTGCTTTCACCTGCAATTTCCCACTTATGACCTGGATTCTGTTCCTTTGCGCAATTGCAGGTATCGTTCTTGGCGGTATCGGCATGAGCAAGTCTAAAGCAGCAACAGGCAAGGCTGACGGTCTTGCAATTGCAGGTCTTGTTTGCGGTATTGTAGGTGTAGTTTTCGGTACTACTGGTGTTCTCTGCGCTTCCTGCGTATGTGCGGTAGCAGGACCTTTAGGTTGCCTCAACCCCGACTACACAGCACTTGTAAACGGACTTGCAGATTTAGCAAGCCAGTATTAAGTAAAAGACAAAACCGTACATAAAGACACCTGTTGTTATAGGTGTCTTTATTTTTACCGAAAGGAACAAAATGTTAGGCAGCTTTAATTTTTTTGGCAAGGAAATAGGCTATTACCCGCTTATGGCGCTTATAGGTGCGCTGACGGCAGGAGTATTCTGCTTTATCACAGCAAAAAAGCGTGGTTTAAACGAAGTTAAAATGGTCTTTTTGCTCTTGTTCAGTGCCATTGGAATTTTTCTCGGCGGTCATATTCTGTTCGGAATTACCAATATCGGCATTTTTGGGGCTTTCCTTAACGTGAAGGATTTCTCTCAGTTTTTATACGTCTTCACCACGATTTTCGGCGGTCAGGTATTTTACGGCGGACTTATCGGCGGTATCATTGCAGGCTCAGTTTACGCAAAAGCCACTCGCCTTAATAATTTTGCTGATTATACCGACATAGCTGCGGCAGCAATTCCCCTTTTCCATTGCTTCGGCAGGATAGGCTGCTTTCTTGGCGGCTGCTGCTACGGAATCGAGAGCGAATTCGGCTTTACCTTTGAGCACGCCCTTATTGAGCAGGCAAACGGCGTAAAACGCTTTCCTGTGCAGCTTTTGGAGGCAGGCTTCAACCTTGCGCTGTTCCTTGTTTTATGGCAGCTTCTCCGCAAGAACAAGCTGAAAAATCATCTGCTCAGCCTGTATCTGATTGTTTACCCAATCGGCAGATTCTGCTTTGAGTTTCTCCGTGGGGACGAATACAGAGGCTTCCTTTTCGGGCTTTCAACCTCGCAGATTATCAGTATTCTGCTGATTATCGGTACTGTGGCTTATGAGCTTTACAGAAAGTTCTTCAAGAAAAACAAGCCGGAAACCGAAGCCCGTGAAGCGGAATAAAACGGCTTCCCGACAGCCTCTAAATTGCCAATTTATCCATATTACAAAAGGCTATACAATTTAAAGGAACAGTAAATTTCTTGTAAACAATCACAAATTTGGAATAAATCGATTGACATTTTAATAATTTAATGTTACTATTGTTTTAAATCAATAAAATGGGAGGAAATTATATGTCATCCAACAACAGCATTTCAGTAGTTGCGCTTATCTGCGGTATCTTAGGCGTAATAGGCACATTCATTTATCAGGTTCCGCTTATCACCTGGATTCTCTTCTTATGCGCAATTGCAGGTATTGTAACAGGCGCAATCGGTATGAAGAAGTCCAAGGCAGCAAGCGGCAAGGCAAGCGGTCTTGCAATTGCAGGTCTTGTATGCGGTATCGTAGGCGTTGTATTCGGTATCACAGGCGTTGCTTGCTCAGCTTGCGTATGCGCTGCGGTAGGTCCTTTAGGCTGCCTCAGCCCCAACTACCAGCAGTCCCTTGAAAGCGCTGCTTACGAGATTGCAGATTACATAAACAGCATCAGCTGATCGGTTACATAGTCAATATTCAAGGACACCTTTAAAAGGTGTCTTTGTTTTTAAAAGGAGAAATAATGTTAGGCAGCTTTGATTTATTCGGCAGGGAAATAGGCTACTACACGCTGATGGCGCTTATAGGGGCGCTGTCGGCAGGCGCTTTCTGCTACCTTACCGCCAAAAAAAGAGGACTGAACGAAGTAAAAATAACCATTCTGCTTTTGTTCAGCACTATCGGCATATTCCTCGGGGGACATCTTGTTTACGGGCTTACCAATACAGGATTATTCCCACTTTTCGCAAAGATACAGGATTTCAGCCAATTTATGTATGTGTTCAGCCTGATTTTCGGCGGTCAGGTCTTTTACGGCGGACTTATCGGCGGAATTATTGCAGGCGCAGTTTACGCAAAGGCAACCCACCTTGATAATTTTGCGGATTATACCGACATAGCTGCGGCGGCAATTCCCCTTTTCCACTTTTTCGGCAGAATAGGCTGCTTTTTAGGCGGCTGCTGCTATGGCATTGAAAGTGAGTTCGGCTTTACCTTTGAACACGCCCTCATTGAGCAGGCAAACGGCGTAAACCGCTTCCCTGTGCAGCTTTTGGAGGCAGCCTTCAACCTTGCGCTGTTCCTTGTTTTATGGCAGCTTCTCCGCAAAAACAAGCTGAAAAATCATCTGCTCAGCCTGTATCTGATTGTTTACCCAATCGGCA
>CAMDZU010000068.1 GCA_945910715.1 uncultured Clostridia bacterium | reverse complement strand
CAATGCCGCAGTAATTGACCCTTGCGACAGCGCCGACGTTATACTTGAAACGCTGGCAAGAAACAAGCTTACGCTGAAAATCATACTGCTTACTCACGGCCATTTCGACCATATAGGCGCCTGCGAGGAGCTGGCGGTTGAAACGGGAGCGGAGGTTTACGTCAGCGAAAAGGATAATGTGCTTCTTAACGATTATGACAAAAATGTGGGCGTACTGAAAATGTATGTGCCCCAATCTCAATTCAAGGCTGCCACGGCGGATAATTTTGTCAGGGAGGGGGACGAAATTCACCTTGACGAGATAACCTTTAAGGTTATGGAAACTCCGGGACATACCGAGGGCAGTGTGTGTTATTTCACCGACGACTGCGTTTTTACGGGAGATACTCTTTTCAGAGGCAGCATAGGACGGTCGGATAATTATTCGGGAAACCCCATTGTACAGCAGAAAACTCTTATGCGCCTGTGCGAAATTGAGGGAGATTATAAGCTTTACGCAGGTCACGGGGACGACTCCACATTGAAATACGAACAGCATTACAATCCATATCTTGCATAACAAAATCTGGAAAGGAAAAGAAAATGGCAAACGTTATCAACGATTTTTTAAGCATGGCAAAGGACGCAACCGACTCCGCAGTCCGCAAAAAGGACGAGCTTTATATGCTTTCAAAGCTGAAATTAAGCTTCGTACAGCTTAATAACAAGGTAAAGGCTCGCTATGAGGCGCTGGGCAACAGACTTTACGAAATGTACAAGTCAGGCAATGAAAATACCACAGAGCTGCTTGGTATGGTGGACGAAATTGACGATCTGTTCAGGAAAATGGCGGAAACACAGCGCAAAATCGACGAGCTGAGCAGATTTATTTCCTGCCCGAAATGCTCCGCAAAGAACAAGATTGATTCCTTTTACTGCAACAAATGCGGAACAAAGCTGGTTGCAACCGATGAAGCCGTAGAGGAAAACGAAAATCAGCCCGCAGTCGAGCAGTACGACGAGGAAATGGGAATCTGACTTCCGCTATTTTCAATTCATACAGCCGCCTTTCTCACAAATAATAATATCGGGGCAGGATTGCCCTGAAAGGAGTTATTATGAGAAAGAGATTGGCATATATAGCAGCCACGGCTATTGCGGCTGCCACAATGACAGCCTCCGCAGGTGCGGCAAACGTAGTAAGAGGCGCTGAAAATGCGGTTGACGGAGTGCTTAACGGCGCTGAAAGCGTAGTAGACGGCGTTGCAGACGGCGCAGAGGATATTCTCGGCGGCAATGGTACAAATAATGGCACAAACGACGGCGCAAACGGCAATAACGCAGCAAACAACGCAGGCGGCGGCAACGGCACAGCAAACAACGGCGCAGGAAACGCAAGCTTAGTTCCCGGTGCGTCGGGCACGGGCACAGCCGCAGGCAATAACGCAAACCCCGCAACAGGCGCAGGCCTTGCGACAGGTATTACAGCGGCAGGTGCAGCGGCGGTGGCTCTTATTTCGAGAAGAAGAAAATGAAACAAAAAGGCTTCTGTTAATTCCGATGGGGAAGACAGAATAAAAAAGCTGAAAAAATAATACGGAACAGTCTGAAATTCTATGGAGTTTCAGGCTGTTTTAAATTTTTTTGAAAATTTTTATGTTCGTAAATCCGCTTGCAGAGCGGTTTTACAGATTTCTGAAAATTTTTTTGAAAATTTTTTAAAAAAGCTGAAACTTTTTTCCGAAAATCTATGACTACCCCAATGTAAACGGAAACAAACCGTAGGTGTTAGACACGGTTAAAGTGGCAAAATCCAAGAAAATTACATAACATATTATTTTGTACTTTTTTGTTAGGAAAATACAGAATGCCAATCAAAATATGTATATAATGACTATTGAATTTTGTATTTTAATAGTGTATAATGCAAAAAGGGATTGCAAAAGCAATTTCAAAACATATTTTTATGGAGGACAAACAATCATGAAGATGAGAAAACTCTTCGCTGGTGTTGTTGCTGCTGCTCTTGCTGCTACAACATTAGCAACTGCAGCTTCTGCTGCAACTGTTACAAGAACTTCTTCTGGCGCTGGTACAGAACAGGTTTTCACAGTAACATTACCTTACAACTTTGCTAAGACAGACTTCACAGACGCTGCAAGCTTCACAGTAGGCTTCAGTGGAAACGTTGTTAACGTTGTTAACACAGTTGACACAACAAGCAACAACGGTTGGAAGCTGAATGCTGTTTCTGTTAACGGCGCTAAGACAGACTACGACTATAGCGCAGCTTACGGCGTAGGCGCTGCTAAGTCAGTTACAGCCGGTCTTCAGAACAACGGCACAACAATTGCTAAGAACAAAGAACTGACAAACATCACAGTAACACTTGAATACCTCGGTGTTGGCGACGCTAAGGAAAAATGGGCTTGGAATCTCTGGTATGGTGTAGAAGACAAGACAGACCTCGTAAAGGCAATCAACAAGAGCTTCACAGCTACATTAGTTGACGCTGAAGGCACTGCTAACAACCTTACACACGACGAAATCACTGCTGATAACATTGTTTACTCAACACGTGCTATTTCTTCAAAGGTTGGCGCTTCTATCAATTTCTTAGATAAGGATAAGAAGTTTACAATTGCTGAAAAGGCTATCTTAGCTAAGGCTACATCCGCTAAGGTTGACGTTACATTTGATGCTGCTCCAAACATCGGTTATGCAACACTTAAGACAGAAGGCGCTAACAATGACGCTGGTTCAGTTGCAGTAATCGTTGAAAAGGGTGCTACAACTGCTACATTCGATGTTCCTGTATCAGAAGTTTACAACGCTGACTTCGGTACAGTAATTGAAAAGATCACAGTTGAAGGCATCAGCAATATCAACTCTATCGTATTCACAGTAGAAGACGGCGCTGTTGCTGATGATACAGTTGCTGACGACACAGACGACACAGACGCTGATGACGTTGACGATGAAGACGATGTTGACGCTGATGACGTTGACGACGCTGATGACACAGACGCTGACCTCGACGATACAGACGATGTAGACGCTGACGACACAGACGATACAGATTCCGACAGCACAGACGCTGACGCTGACAACGCAGGCGACGCTGATGACACAGATTCTGCTGACGGCGACAAGAACGTTCCTACAGGTGTTGCACTTGCAGTTGTTCCTGCTGCTGTAGCTGCTGCTGCTGCTATCGTAGCTAAGAAGAGAAAGTAATTAACTCCCTAACAGGTTAATGAAATTAGAAAGAGAGCCGCCAGGCTCTCTTTTCTTCTATGGGCTTGTTTCCGATTTGTACAATGAATTTTAACCAAAAAAATAGAGTAAAATACAACAAAAAAATACTGTAAAATTGTACAAATAAGCAATTGTATATTTTTGAATTTTACAGTATAATTTAAAAAGAATTCGGTTGAATTCAAAAATTTTTTGGAGGATTTTAAAAATGAAGTTAAGAAACATTCTTGCAACATCGGTTGCAGCAGTAGTAGCAGTATCTTCTCTGTCCGTATCAGCTTTTGCTCTTTCAACAGCTGATTACCTTATCGACGGTACAGTATACGTTACAGCTGAAAAGGACACAGAACCTGACTGGTCAGCAGACAGCGGCGTAGCAGTAACAGACGTTTACGGTGTTACATACCACGTAGAATTCAACGCTGACGAAGTTGCTGATGAAGCTGCATGGATCGGCGGCGGTATCGGTGCTAACTCTGCATCAACAGGCTGGAAGCAGGTTGAATGGGGCAGAAACAGCAAGGAAATCACAGCTGACCTTGAAAACGGCACAATCACATGGTTAAACGACGAACCAATCTTCACAGCTGATGACGCATACGCTCAGTTATGGTTACAGACTTGGGGCGGTACAGTTACAGTATTAAGCGCAGACATTCTTGGTGCTGACGGTGTTGTTCTTTCAACAGACGACGTTGCTGCTGATGACGCTGACGAGGCAGCTGACGATGCTGACGAAGATACAGCTGAAGAAGACGCAGCTGATGAAGATGTAGCTGAAGACGATGCTGCTGACGAAGATGTAGCTGAAGACGATGCTGCTGACGAAGATGTAGCTGAGGACGATGCTGCTGAAGAAGATACAGCAGAAGAAGACACAGCTGACACAACAACAGAAGACACAACTGCTACAACAGGCGACAAGACAACTCCTGACACAGGCGTTGAAGGCGTAGCTGCTGTTGCAGGTCTTGCAATCGTTGCTGCAGGTGCAGTTATCGTTGCTAAGAAGAGAAAGTAATTCTTTCTGAATAAGAAACAGACGGTCCTCGGATCGTCTGTTTTTATTTTTCGCCGTGTAACGTGTTACACAAATTATACATACTCAATAAAATGTTACAATAAAATTGTGCATAAAATATCTTGAAATATTGACCCGGATAGGTTATAATAAAGATATCAACAGTTCATAAAATGAACGAATGTATGGAGGAAAAAGAAATGAAATTAAGAAAAATTTTAGCAAGCGTTGCAGCTGCTGCTCTTGCTGCAACAACAATGGTAACAATCGCTTCTGCTGAATCCTACAATGCTTACATTGGTTTCCAGGATACAGTATATTCATTCAGAAACGCTTGGACAGAAGCAAACTACGGTAAGGCAACAGATTACTTCGACAAGGCTATCGTATGGGGCGGAAACGATCCTGAATCCTTCCCTGAATACGAAGACAGCTATGACTACGATATCGAAGGCTATGCTATTGACGTAGATTACACAGACGCAGTTATTGACGGCGACGGTACATACACAGTTGCTATTGACGGTTTCCCATGGGAACTCGACTCTGCATCAAGCTTCAACCTCCTGTTCATCAGCACAGATATTCCGCTTGATTCAGGTGCTACAATTTCCAGCGCTTCTATCATCGTTGACGGTGCAGTAGCTGCAACTTACGACGAACCAATGCAGAACCCTGATGACAAGAGCTATGTTTGCCCACTTTTCGCAAACATCTGGAACAGCGACCTCGAATCCTATGCAGGCGCTTACCCAACAGAATCACTTGCAATCGAATTTACAGTAACAGGTCTTGGCGGCGGCGCTGAAGACACAGCAGCTGACGATACAGCTACAGACGACACAGCAGCTGACGATACAGCTACAGACGACACAGCAGACACAACAGCTGACACAACAACAGACGATACAGCAGATACAACAACAGGCGACAAGACAACTCCTGACACAGGCGTTGAAGGCGTTGCAGCAGTTGCAGGTCTTGCAATCGTAGCAGCAGGCGCAGTTATCGTTGCTAAGAAGAGAAAGTAATCTTCCTCGATAAAAATAAAGCAGACGGTTTTCAGGCCGTCTGTTTTTTATGAAAATTTATTCTGCGTTACCGATTGTAAACAATCATACATAATAAAATGTAATTGTTACAAATAATTGTTTTGCTTTTTGTATAAAAAGTATAATGTAATCGTATAACTTTGTGCAAAAAGTGCATTGCTTATTTTAACTCATTACTTTATAATAAGAGTATAAATTTTATATTGGAGGAATTCAAAATGAAGATTTCAAAGATTATCGCTGGATTCGCTGCTTCCGCACTTGCAGTTTCTGCAATGGCTGTAAGCGTAGCTGCTGTTGACGCAACAGGCACTGACGGCGAAGCAGGTATCGCTTTTGCAGGCGGTGACTGGCTCGCTCAGTACTGGCTTGACGGCAAGGAATACCCATCAACAGCTCACACAACAGTAATCACAGGCGACGGTACTTACACAGTTTCCGTTGACGCTGCTGCTGAGTTCGAGGACGAGGAAACAGGCGAAATGGTTACAGCTGACGGTACAGCAGACCTTGCCTTTGCAGCTCTTCAGGTTGTTAACGGTGAAACACTGTTCCCTGGAATGGTTATTACAATTGACTCCGTGAAGTTCGATGGCGTTGAAGTTGCTCTCACAGGCACACCTTACACATCTTCCGATGATAAGGTTACAACAAGAGTTAACCTCTACAACGAATGGGTAGACAAGCTTCCCGAAGACGCAAGAACAATCGACGGTTTAGCTGCTGACGCTACTGCAACTCCTATTGACAAGGCTGTTGGCGAATGGACAACAATGGAAGTTACATTCACAGTAACAGGCACAGGCGTTGCTGCCGGTGAAGACGTAGCAGAAGATGACGCTGCTGACGAAGACGTAGCAGAGGATGACGCTGCTGACGATACAGCTGCTGATGACACAGCTGATGACACAGCTGCTGACGACACAGCTGACACAACAACTACAACAACAGGCGACAAGACAACTCCTGATACAGGTGTTGAAGGCGTAGCTGCTGTTGCAGGTCTTGCAATCGTTGCTGCAGGCGCAGTTATCGTTGCTAAGAAGAGAAAGTAATTTAATCTGAATTACATAAAGGCGATTCGAAAGAGTCGCCTTTTTCTTTTTTCTCGATTGCCATTTTTATTAAGCAGAAAGTAAAATATACTTGACATTATATCAATAATATGCTACAATACGAATTGAGGTGATATAATGGCGAAAAATCTCAGAATAAAAGCCGCCCGTGCCGCTTTGGATATGTCCCAGGACGAGCTTGCCAAAAAAGCAAGCGTTACCCGACAGACAATCAGCGCTGTGGAAAATGGCGATTATAATCCCACAATAAAGCTTTGCATTGCCATTTGCAAAGCCCTGAACAAAACCCTTGACGAACTTTTCTGGGAGTAGGAGGAAAAAATGAGCTTAAAATCCTTTGATAAATTCTGCGAAAATATGATTCTCGGTCAGCCCGAATCCCAAAAACCGATTTATGACGAGCGGCAGAACATTGTCCGTTCGCAGCTGATAACCGAAGCGCTGATTTTATACGCCTGTCTGACGGCAATAAATACCTTCTTTATGGAAGCGGTATATCAGTGGTGCAGCAGCTATTTTGTTACTATGGCGCTGTTCGGGGTGATTTGCGTTATATGGTGGCTTATCAGATGCAGTGCTAAAGGAGCGCTGTTCGGTGTAAACGGCACAATCTACGCCAAAACAGTTGCAGGCGGCTGGATTGGTCTGGGAGTACTTAACATGATAGTACATCT
>CAMDZU010000067.1 GCA_945910715.1 uncultured Clostridia bacterium | reverse complement strand
AAGAAAAAATCTCCCCCAAAAGTGAGTAATTTACACAACAAAATCCTCGAAAAAGGTGCCAGTGGCACGTTTTTCGACAAGCTAAGCCCTGCGAAAAAAATTTCGCAGGGCTTGTAAAATTTTATATGGCTTTTTTGTTGCATTTGACATAAAACTATGGTATAATAATACAATATGATTATAATATTATAGCTATGTCAATTTGCAGGAGAAAATATGGACATCAGAGTCGGAGATATTCTTGAAATGAAAAAGGAACACCCCTGCGGTTCAAACCGAATGGCGGTTCTGCGAATAGGGGCGGATTTCAAGCTCAGATGCGAAAAATGCGGTCACGAGTTTATGACCACACGCTCAAAATGCGAAAAGAAGATAAAAAACGTAATCAGAAAGGATTCCGATAATGCTTGAAAAGCTTAAGGACGCCGAAAAGCGTTATGAAGAAATAAACAAAAAGCTTACGGATATTGAAGTAATAAACGATAACAAGCAGTATGCGGCGCTTATGAAGGAGCTTAAAAGCCTGACGCCCCTTGTTGAGAAATACAGGGAATATTCAAAGGCAAAAGCCGATTTTGAAGAAGCAAGGGAAATGCTTGACGAGGGCGGACTTGACAAGGACTTCAAGGAAATCGTACAGGCTCAGCTTGAGGAAAACAAGGAGCTTTGCGAAAAGTACGAGGAGGAGCTGAAAATCCTGCTTCTGCCAAAGGACCCGGACGACGACCGAAACGTTATTGTAGAAATAAGAGGCGGCGCAGGAGGGGACGAGGCGGCATTGTTTGCCAATTCCCTTTACAGAATGTACTCCATGTACGCTCAGCTTAAGGGCTGGAAAACCGAGGTTGTAAACGCAAATCCCACCGAGCTTGGGGGCTTTAAGGAAATAAGCTTTTCAGTGGAGGGAGAAGGTGCTTATGCAAGGCTGAAGTACGAAAGCGGAGTGCATCGTGTTCAGCGTGTTCCCGAAACGGAAACTCAGGGCAGAATACACACCTCCACAATTACCGTTGCGGTGCTTCCCGAAATGGAGGAGGTTGACGTTGAAATAAACCCTGCCGACCTTGAATTTCAGACCTTCCGTTCAAGCGGAGCAGGCGGTCAGCACATCAACAAGACCGAATCCGCAATAAGAATCATTCATCACCCAACAGGGGTTATCGTCGAATGTCAGGAGGAACGCTCCCAGTACAAAAACAAGGATAAGGCTATGAAAATGCTTTATACCAAGCTGTATGAGAAAAAGCTCCGTGACGCAACCAACAAAATTGCCGAGGAAAGAAAAATACAGGTAGGAACGGGCGACCGCTCGGAAAGAATACGCACCTACAACTACCCACAGAGCCGAGTTACCGACCACAGAATCGGACTTACGCTTTACAAGCTGGAGCAGATTTTAAACGGGGACTGCGACGAATTATTTGACGCACTTGCAATTGCGGACAGAGCCGCAAAGCTTGCAAGTTCAAAGGACTAAAATGGAAACACAGGTACTCAAAACAAACGAAAACAGCATAGAAAAAGCGGCGGAATTGCTGAAAAAAGGCGAAATTGTGGGAATACCCACCGAAACGGTTTACGGCCTTGCGGCAAACGCACTTGACACAGCCGCCGTGAGAAAAATTTTCGCCGCAAAGGGCAGACCTCAGGACAATCCACTTATTCTGCATATTTCAAGCCTTAAAATGCTTGATGAAATAGCGGCGGAAATTCCCGACCTTGCACTTACCTTGGCACATAAATTCTGGCCCGGGTCGCTGACAATGATTTTTCCCAAAAAAAGCCTTGTGCCGACCGAAACAACAGGCGGTCTTGAAACGGCGGCGGTGAGAATGCCAAACAATGAATGGACGCTGAAGCTTATCGAGAAGTGCGGATTTCCTCTTGCTGCTCCGTCTGCAAACACCTCGGGACTGCCAAGCCCCACCGAGGCGGAACATGTTTTCCGTGATATGAACGGGAAAATCCCACTTATTCTTGACGGAGGAAGCTGCTCCTGCGGCGTTGAAAGCACTGTAATCTGCTTTACCGAAAAGGGAATGAAAATACTCCGTCCGGGAGCTGTTACGGTGGAAATGCTCAGAGAGTTCGGGGACGTGGAGATTGACAAGTCGGTGCTTTCAAAGCTGGATAGCGGCGAAAAGCCTCTCTCTCCGGGAATGAAATACAAGCACTACTCTCCAAAGGCGGAGGTAATTATAATTCAGACAGAGGATTGTTCAGCTTTTACCAATTATGTGAACAAACATAAGGGCAATAAGGTATATGTGCTTGCCTACGGCACTGAAAAGGGCATTGAAGCCAAACAGCTGCCCTACGGCAAAACCGCCGAGGAGCAGGCGGCGACCCTTTTCGCAAGCCTCAGAAAAGCCGATGAAATAGGCGCAGAGCGTGTTTATGTCCGCTCTCCCCATACTGATGGAATAGGACTTGCGGTTTACAACAGGCTGCTGCGCTCGGCAGGCTTCAATGTGATAAAGCTTTAGGAGTTACTATGGCGGAAATTGTAGTTGGTCTTACGGGAATGTCAGGCGCAGGCAAAACAACGGCCTGCAATGTGTTTGCCGAAAATGGCTATGAAATTGTGAACTGCGACCTTATTTCAAGACAGGTGGTTTCAAAGGGCAGCAGATGCCTTAAAGAAATTGAGGCGGCTTTCGGAGATGTAATTCTTCCGGATGGCGAGCTTGACCGAAAAAAGGTGGCAGGAATTGTGTTCACATCAGAGGAAAAACGTGAACAGCTGAACAAAATAATTTACCCCTGCATTTCATATATTGTTATAGATAAAATACTTTCGTGGAGCGGAAAAATACTGCTTGACGCTCCAACGCTGTTTGAAAGCGGAATTGACAGTCTTTGCGGCGTTATTGTAAGCGTTGTCTGCGACAAAAGCGTCAGCATAGAGCGCATTATGAAGCGTGACGGACTTACGGCGGAGCAGGCTGAAAACAGGCTTTCCTCACAGCACGGCATTGAGTTTTACAGAAACCATTCCCATTTCTGCGCCGAAAACAATGGCACAGAGGAACAGCTTAAAGCAAAAATCCGCAGTATAATTGCTGAAATAGGAGAAAAAATTGACAGCTAAAGCAAAAAAACGCAGAAAAGCGCCAATAATAATTATAACAGCGGTTGTTCTTGTTTTGCTTGGAATGGGAATAAGGCTTGCTGTTGATTATTGCAATGAACAATATCTGCTTGCAACACACCCAATGAAATATTCTGAATACGTTTCAGCCTGTGCAAAGGAGTTTGATGTGCCCGAAATGCTTGTTTTTGCCGTTATCAAAACGGAAAGCGGCTTTCGTGAGGACGCAGAGTCAAGCCTTGGCGCAAGGGGACTTATGCAGATAATGGAGCCAACCTTTGACTGGATAAAATATCGTCTTGACGATGAAAACGCCGTTTATGACGATATGTATAAGGCAAAGGAAAACATAATGTACGGAACATATCTGCTGGGCTATCTGCTTAAATACTTTGATGGGCAGCGTGATGTTGCCATTGCCGCATACCATGCAGGAGCAGGCGAGGTTTCGGGCTGGCTTGAGAATAAGGAATACTCTGATGACGGAGTGACGCTTAAGGAAATCCCCATAAGCGATACCGCTCATTATGTGGATAAGATAAACAACGCATTAGCGGTTTATGAAAAATTATATAACGGAGGACAATAAAATGGAAAAAGAAAAATCAGCGGCAAAGCTGCTTCAGGAAAAGCTTTTTATGGAGAAGAAAAACTCGGGACTTATTATGTCCGAGGAGGAAATGAAAAAGGCAGACGAATTCTGCGAAGGCTACAAGAGCTTTCTTGACAAGGGCAAGACAGAGCGTGAAGCGGTTGCTGAAACAGTCAGGCTTGCAGAAAAACAGGGCTTTGTACCCTTTGACCGCACAAAGACCTACAAGCCGGGCGACAAGGTTTACTACAACAACAGAGGTAAGGCAGTAATCCTGTCCATAATCGGCAAAAACCCTGTTGCAGAGGGCGTAAACATTGTTGCGGCTCACATTGACTCGCCCAGAATGGACTTAAAGCAGTGCCCCCTTTACGAAAACACAGAGCTTGCTTTCTTCAAGACCCACTACTACGGCGGAATCAAAAAGTACCAGTGGACTGCAATTCCTCTTGCCCTTCACGGCGTAATCATTACTGCTGACGGCAAGAAGATTGAAGTAAAAATCGGCGAGGACGAAAACGACCCCGTATTTGTAGTAAACGACCTTTTACCACATCTTGCGGACGAGCAGTACAAGCGTCCTGCACCGCAGCTTGTAAAGGGCGAGGAGCTTAACATTCTTATTGGCTCAAGACCTTTCAAGGACGATGAAATCAGCGAAAAGGTAAAGCTTAACATAATGAACATTCTCTTTGAGAAGTACGGCATTATTGAGGCTGATTTCCTGTCGGCAGAGCTTGAAGCCGTTCCTGCTTACAAGGCAAAGGATATTGGCTTTGACAGAAGTCTGATCGGCGCTTACGGACAGGACGACAGGGTTTGCGCTTATACAGCCCTTATGGCTACTCTTGATACAAAGGAGATTCCGTCAAGAACAGTCGTAACTGTTCTTACAGATAAGGAAGAAACAGGCAGCGACGGCAACACAGGCTTAAAGTCCAACTACCTCAGATATTTCATTGAGGATCTTGCGAAGATTTACGGCGAAGAGGGAAGAACGGTTCTTTCCAACTCAAAGTGCCTTTCCGCAGACGTAAACGCAGGCTTTGACCCAACATTCCCCGATGTGCTTGAAGCAAGAAACTGCGCTTATGTAAACAAGGGCGTTGTTGTAACAAAGTTCACAGGCGCAAGAGGCAAGAGCGGCACAAGTGACGCTAACGCAGAATTTGTTGCGGAAGTAAGAAGTCTTTTCGACAAGAACAACATTATCTGGCAGACAGGGGAGCTTGGCAAGGTTGACCTCGGCGGCGGCGGAACGGTTGCGCTTTACGTTGCAAATATGAACGTTGATACAATCGACGTGGGAGTGCCTGTTCTTTCAATGCACGCCCCCTTTGAAACAACGGCAAAGAACGACGTTTATATGACCTATAAGGCATTCTCTGCTTTTATCAATATGTAAAAATACTATACACCCTCCGACTGTCATATACATATAATGATAGTCGGGTGGTGTGAAATGAGAAAACGAAATCCTAAAAGATTTTTGCGCAGGCTTGGTTTAAAGCTGATTGCAGTGGCATTGGTGCTGGTGGGACTTGTTGTGCTTGTGGATTTGCAGATAAGACCCATAATCGAGAAAACAAGCTCCTATCAGAGCCGTATTCTTGCCACAAGAATAATTAACCGGGCGGTATATGACGAGGTAAATTCCGAGCTTTTTGATTACAGCAAGCTTGTTACGGTAACCTTCGGCGACGACGGACGGGTAACGTCAATCGAAAGCAATATGATGAACATAAACAAGCTGAAAACCCTTGTTACACAGAATATCAACGAGGAAATCAAGGGCATTGAGGATCACGATCTGGGAATTTCTCTCGGCACAATTTCGGGAATACATCTGTTTTACGGAAAGGGTCCCTCTATTCCTTTTCACGTTGCTCCAAAGGGCTATGTGAATACTCAGCTGATAAGTCAGTTCAGCGAGGCAGGAATAAATCAGACCCTACATAGAATTATCCTTGAAGTAAGCGTTGACGTGTCGGCGATTATTCCGGGCTATACCACTTCCGTTGATGTTACAACCAACTTTGTGGTTGCGGAAACGGTAATTGTGGGAAACATCCCAAATTCCTACACCCACGTTATAACGGGAGATTCAGACCTTATAAACAAAATAAACGATTATTCCCCACAGTGAAAGGAAGCGATAAAATGGACTTTGAAAAGGCCAAAGCGGAGCATGAGCGGCTTTGCGCTGAAATAGAAAAGCATAATTACAGCTATTATGTGCTGGATAATCCAACCATTGAGGATTACGACTATGATATGCTGATGAAGCGGCTGAAGCAGCTTGAGGCTGATTTTCCGCAGCTTGTAACTCCGTTATCGCCGACTCAGCGTGTGGGCGGAATGGCGCAGTCCTCCTTTGAAAAGGTGGCTCACGCCGTGCAGATGGGTTCATTGCAGGACGTGTTCAGCGTGGAGGAGCTTCGGGATTTTGACAATCGGGTGCGGCAGCAGGTAAAACCCTTATATATAGTTGAGCCGAAAATTGACGGACTATCCGTTTCCCTTGAATACCGTGACGGCGAGTTTGTGAGAGGCTCAACAAGAGGGGACGGCTTTATCGGCGAGGATATAACCGCAAATCTCCGCACGATCAAGTCAATCCCACTTAAGCTAAAGGAAAAGCTGCCCTTTATCGAGGTCAGAGGCGAGGTTTATATGCCGAAAAAAAGCTTTGCGGAATTGGTGGAACAGCAGGAGGAAAACGGCGAACAGCCTGCTAAAAACCCACGGAATGCGGCGGCAGGCTCTCTCAGACAGAAGGACAGCAGCGTTACCGCAAAGCGAAAGCTTGATATTTTTATTTTCAACATTCAGCAGGTTGAGGGAGCGGAAATCAGCTCCCACAAGCAGTCCCTTGAATTTATGTCGGGGCTTGGCTTTAAGGTAATTGACGGCTACAAGGCTTTTGACAATATCGAAGACGCAATAAAGCGGATTGAGGAAATAGGGGAAAGCAAGCCAAAGCTTGCATACGATATTGACGGCGCAGTTATCAAGGTTGACGACTTTGCACAGCGTGAAATACTGGGCAAAACCTCCAAAGTGCCAAAATGGGCGGTGGCGTTCAAGTATCCCCCAGAGGAAAAGGAAACCCTGCTTACGGAAATTGATGTAAACGTCGGCAGAACAGGAGCGCTTACTCCCGTTGCAGTTTTTGAGCCTGTTCAGCTTGCAGGAACAACAGTTTCACGGGCAACGCTCCACAATCAGGATAACATAGATTCCCTTGATTTAGCGGTAGGAGATACAATTGTTGTGCGAAAGGCGGGGGAGATTATTCCCGAGGTTTTGCGTGTAACAAAGCGAAACGAGGGCAGACCCACCTTCCGTATTCCGTCAAAATGTCCCGTTTGCGGAACGGAAACTGTTCGTGATGAGGACGAGGCTGTTATACGCTGTCCAAACATTGACTGTCCCGCACAGCTGCTTCGCAATATCGAGCATTT
>CAMDZU010000066.1 GCA_945910715.1 uncultured Clostridia bacterium | reverse complement strand
TGCCTCGTCGGGCTTCTGCTTATTGGCTTTTGCTCTTTTCCTCATCTGCTTCGGGGATTTTTCGGGCTTTTTTTCAGGCTCGGCATTTTTCTCGCCGTCCGCTTCAATAAGGCTGTAAAGGCACTCAATCGCCTCGCTAAGACCGCCAAGACTGTCTATAAGCCCCTCCTTTACCGCCGTTTCACCGTCAACCACCGAACCGACGTCCATTACAAGCTCATCCTTTTTCATCATAAGCTCCTTGAACCTGTCGGCATTTATGTGGCTGTTTCTTGTAACAAAGTTGATGATTCTGTCCTGCATTCGGTCGAAATAGGACAAGGTCTGTGGTATTCCCAGCAGCAAGCCGTTCATTCGCACAGGGTGGATTGTCATTGTCGCCGAGGGGACAATATAGCTTTTCCGCGCGCTTACCGCAAGAGGAACGCCGATTGAATGACCGCCGCCCACTACGATTGACACAGTAGGCTTTTTCATTCCTGCAATAAGCTCCGCTATGGCAAGACCTGCTTCCACATCTCCGCCTACGGTATTGAGAATAATGAGCAGTCCCTCGATGCTCCTGTCCTGCTCGATTGCCACCAGCGCAGGAATTATATGCTCGTACTTGGTTGTCTTATTCTGCGGCGGCAAAATGTAATGCCCCTCAATCTGCCCGATAATTGTCAGACAATGTATTGAGTGCTTTGCATTGGTGCTTGCCACAATTCCCGATTCGATAATCTGCTGATTCTGCTGCTCCTTGATTACTTCCTCGTCATTTTCTTCGGTGCTGTTTTTAGTATCTGAACTCATTCCGTACCGCCTTTCGTTTGTTTTAATTTATTTTTTTCCGAAAAGCGGTGAATATTCATACTTTATTATTATATCACAAAACGACTGTAAATGTAAACAAATTTTGAAAATTTATAAGGGTTTCCATTTTGTAAGCTTTTGGATTATGCAATTTCCTGTTGAAAAAAGCCCCGTTATGATATATAATGTTCATATACGACAAAAAAGGAGCAGTTATGTTTAAGGGTTTTACACAGGAAACAGTGGATTTTCTCTGGAATATCCGCCTGAATAACAGAAAAGAATGGTTTAACGAGCATAAGGAGGAATACAAAAAACACCTTGCAGAGCCTATGAAGGAGCTTACAAACGAGCTTTTCTCCACCTTTTGCGAGGAAAGCAAGGTAAATATGGTAAGCAGCGTTTGCAGAATTGCAAAGGACGCACGTTTTCCCCACGCATACCCCTACCGTGACAATTACTGGTTTACCTTCAAGGAAAAGCGGCAGGATTGGTGGATTCTCCCTGCTTATTATTTTGAGCTGACCTGCGAGGGCTGGTCCTACGGCATGGGAATATGGAGCGCTTCTGCGGCGGCAATGCAGAAATTCCGTGAAGCAATAGACGAAAATCCAAAGAGGTTTGAAAAGCTGGCAAAGACCTTTGAAAAGCAGAACAGATTTATTCTTGAGGGAGATTTTTACAAGCGTCCCAAAGGGGATATTTCCCCCATAGTCAACAACTGGTACAACCGAAAGGGCTTTTCCTGCAACAGCATACATACCTACGAGGACAGAAGAGTTTTTAGCGAGGAAATTGTAACCCTGCTAAGAGAGGATTTCAGAACGCTTTATCCCCTTTGCGAGTTTATACATGAGGCTGTTAACAAGTGAATTTGACAAAAATAAACCCGAGAATTGATCTCGGGTTTTATTTTTATTCCAGTTCAAAAGCTCCCGTGTAAAGCTGATAATATTTACCGTGCTCGGCAATAAGCTTGTCGTGATTGCCTCGCTCGATAATTCTGCCCTGCTCAAGAACCATAATAACGTCGGAATTGCGGACAGTGGAAAGCCTGTGAGCAATAACAAATACTGTTCTGCCTGCCATAAGTCTGTCCATGCCCTTTTGCACAATTGCCTCTGTTCTTGTGTCAATGCTTGATGTCGCCTCGTCAAGAATCATTACGGGCGGGTCTGCAACGGCGGCTCTTGCAATGGAAATAAGCTGGCGCTGACCCTGTGAAAGCCCCGAGCCGTCACCCTCAAGCATTGTGTTGTAGCCGTCGGGCAGCATTCGTATAAAGCCGTCTGCATTGGCACGCTTTGCCGCCGCATAAACCTCATCGTCCGTTGCGTCAAGCTTGCCGTAGCGGATATTCTCCATTACAGTACCTGTAAACAGGTTTACGTCCTGAAGAACAACTCCAAGTGAGCGGCGCAGATCTGCCTTTTTTATTTTGTTGATGTTGATTCCGTCATAGCGTATTTTTCCGTCCGCAATGTCGTAAAAGCGGTTGATAAGGTTTGTTATGGTGGTTTTGCCTGCGCCCGTTGCGCCTACAAAGGCTACTTTTTGTCCAGGCTCGGCAAATACGGAAACGTCGTGAAGAACAATCTTGTTTTCGTTGTAGCCGAAATCAACCTCAGTAAGCCTTACGTCGCCCTTAAGCTCGGTATAGGTAACTGTGCCGTCATTGTGAGGGTGTTTCCATGCCCATAAGCCCGTATGCTCGGGAGTTTCAACTATTTCGCCGTTCAGATTGCGCTTTGCGTTTACAAGGGTAACATAGCCCTCGTCTGTTTCAGCCTCCTCGTCCATAAGAGTGAAAATACGCTCTGCGCCCGCAAGCGCCATAACTATGGAGTTAATCTGCTGTGAAACCTGCGAAATCGGCATTGTAAAGTTTCGGCTGAGCTGTAAAAAGCTTGCAATTGCGCCGAGGGTAATTCCGCCGAAGCCTGAAATGCCAAGTGCGCCGCCGATAATGGCGATAAGCGCATACTGAAGATGACCCATATTGCCCATAACAGGCATAAGAATATTGGCATAGCGGTTTGCCTCGGTTGCGTTTACGCAAAGCTCCTCGTTGAGCCTGTCAAAGCCCTCCTTTGCCTCTTCCTCGTGGCAGAATACCTTTACCACCTTCTGACCGTTTATCATTTCCTCAATGTAGCCGTTGGTGGCGGCAATGGACTGCTGCTGCTTTATGAAGTACTTGCCTGATTTTGCGGTGATTTTGTTGCCAACAAACATTATTACCGCAATTGTTACAAGAACAATAATGGTAAGCCATATATTTGTTGCAACCATTGCAGCAAATACAGCAACAATAGTCACAAGGGAAGAAAACACCTGTGGAATACTCTGTGAAATCATCTGACGGAGAGTATCCGTATCGTTGGTGTAATAGCTCATAATGTCGCCGTGGCTGTGGGTGTCGAAATATCTTATAGGCAAATTCTGCATGTGTGAGAACATTTCATCACGGATATCCTTAAGCACACCCTGAGAAATTACCACCATAAGCCTGTTGTACATAAAGGTGGAAATAACTCCTATAAGGTAAATGCCGGCCATTGTCAGCACTGCAACGGCAAGTCCCGTAAAATCGGGATTTATCTGCCCTATCATAGGGGTAATGAAATCGTCAATCAGTATCTGCAGAAAAACCGAGCTTGCAACTCCCGCAACGGCGCTAAGCAGAATACAGATAAGTACAAACGCCATTCTAAGCTTATGACCCTTGAAAATGTAGGACAAAAGGCGCTTTATGGTTTTGGAAGCGTCCCTCGGACCTCTCATAGGTGGCTTTTTCATAGGCAATGTGGACTTTTTAAGCTTTTCAGCCATTTGAAACCGCCTCCTTTGTTTGAGAATAGTAAACTTCCTTGTAAATATCGTTGGTTTTAAGCAGCTCCTCGTGAGTTCCCACGCCGTTGATTTTGCCGTCGTCAAGGACAATAATCTTGTCTGCGTCCTGCACGGAGGAAATTCTCTGTGCAATTATCAGCTTGGTTGTATCGGGTATTTCCTCGCGGAAAGCCTTTCGGATAAGTGCGTCAGTCCTTGTATCAACTGCGCTTGTGGAGTCGTCAAGAATAAGTATTTTCGGCTTTTTCAGCAATGCTCTTGCAATACATAGTCTTTGCTTCTGACCGCCCGAAACGTTGGTACCGCCCTGTTCAATGTAGGTGTCGTACTTATCGGGGAAGGTTTCAATAAAGTCGTCAGCCTGTGCAAGGCGGCACACTCTTACCAGCTCCTCGTCGCTTGCCTCCTTGTTTCCCCAGCGGAGATTTTCCTTTATTGTACCCGAAAACAGCACGTTTTTCTGAAGCACCATTGCCACGTTTTCACGAAGAGCCTCAATATCATAGTCACGGACGTCAACGCCGCCTACCTTTAAACTGCCCTCGCTGACGTCGTAAAGACGGGGTATAAGCTGCACAAAGCTGGATTTTGAGGAGCCGGTGCCGCCGATAATTCCCACGGTTTCGCCTGATTTTATGTTAAGGTTAATTCCGTCAAGAACGTTTTTGTCAGCCTTTCTGGCATAGCTGAAATTAACATTATCAAAGGAAATTGAACCGTCCTTTACTTCCTTAACGGCATTTTCCTTGCTTACAATGTCGCTTTCCTCGTCCAGCACTTCCACAATACGCTCAACGGAGGCTCTTGAAATTGTAATCATTACGAAAACCATGGACAGCATCATAAGGCTCATAAGAATCTGCATAACGTAGGAAATAAGGCTCATAAGCTGACCTGTTGTCATTGTGCTGCCGATAATCATTTTTGCGCCCAGCCAGGAAATAGCAAGAATTGCAACATAAACCGCCGTCTGCATTACGGGAGAGTTAAAGGCAAGAATTTTTTCCGCCTTGGTAAAATCCTTGTAAATGGAAGCGGAAACCTTTCCGAACTTTTCCCTTTCGTAATCCTCACGGACAAATGATTTTACAACCCGTATTCCGTGGAGATTTTCCTGAACAACGTTGTTCAGCTTATCGTATGTTCTGAACACACGCTCGAAAATGGGGTGAACAATTTTTATGATAAACAGCAGTACAAAGGCAAGAACGGGAATAATGCACAAAAACACCAGCGAAAGCTGCGGATTAACGCTGAAGGACATTATCAGAGAGAAAAACAGCAGCACGGGACAGCGCACCGCAATTCTTATTACCATCTGATAGGCGTTCTGAACGTTTGTAACGTCGGTCGTAAGACGGGTAACAAGGCTTGCCGTTGAGAATTTGTCTATGTTCCTGAATGAGAAATTCTGTATTTTGTAGTACATTCTTTGGCGAAGATTTTTTGCAAAGCCTGCCGAAGCCACCGCCGCATAATGTCCCGAAAGAGCGCCGAAAAGCAGCGAAACAAGCGTTGAAGCAACAAGCAGTCCGCCTATTTTCAGTATTGCGCCCATATCGCTTTTGTTTATGCCCTCGTCAATGAGAAACGCCATAAGCAGAGGAATTATTACCTCCATTACCGCCTCGAGAGTAACAAAAACAGGCGTCAGAACAGACGATTTTTTATATTCGCCTACGCATGACAATAGTTTTCTTATCATTTTTCTTCCTTTCGTAAAACACATTAAATTGTTCGTTTCCTTACTGTAAGCAGCCTAACAATCACTCGTTTAATAATACTAATTCCTAATCTCCTTATAGACTTTGTCTATAAGGAGAGCCGCCTGAAAGGCGGCAAGTCAAAACCATAGGTTTTGACTGAATTAGTATTGAACGGCTTTCCTGCGGCTTCGCCGCACCCACCGCAAAGCGGTGGGATCAACCTATAGACTTTGTCTATAGGTTGGTTAGGAAATAGTATAAAGCCGCCGTAACCGACGGTCTTATTCAAGATTTTTCATTATTTTATTGCATACAGCGCTGAAAACTCTGATTTCTTCCTCGGTAATACCCTTTCGCAAGGTTTCTTCCATGGTGTCGATATTTTCCTTTATTCTGTCGTTAATCTGCACGGCATAATCCGTAAGCACCAACTTTTTCATTCTTGCGTCGTGAGGCACTGGCAATCGCAGAATAAGCCCCTTTTTCTCCATAAGCTGGAGCATTCCCGTTGCGGTTGAACGGCGGACGTTAAAGGCCTTTTCAAGGTCACGCTGATATACGTCACCGTTTTTGCTTTCCTCAATGAGATATTTTATTATCCATACCTGGGAACGGGTAAGCTCGGGAATGTTGGCGCTTTCGTTTTTCATATCCATACCACGCTTGATAAGATGTGAAATGGTATTTATTTTAAAGCCGAGATGATCTTCCTTTCTCAATTCACCACCCCTTATTTGTTAGGATACTAACATTATAGTTTATTTACTAACTAATGTCAAGAGGTTTTTTGTGAAGCTTCGGTGAAAAAATCTTTTTGCATATTCATTAAATAAGGACACGTTAAAACCGTGTCCTTATCATATCTGAACTCTTATTTGAACATAGATATATCTGCCTTATCCAGCCACTCCGCAGCGGTCTTTGCAACCGTTTCAAGAGCCTTGTCGCCGAATGGCGTATCAAGTCCCGCAAGGTCGATTATCTCGGTAAAGGTCTTTGTGCCTGCCTGCTCTACGAACTTCATATACTTCTTCCACGCTCCATCGTAGTCCTGCTGGGACAATGCCCAGAATTCAAGGGAAATCGTCTGTGCAAGGCAATAGTCAATATAATAGAACGGACGCTCGTAAATGTGCATCTGTCTTTGCCAGCCCATTCCCTCTCCGTAGAATACAGAGCCGTCCAGCTTCATCCAGGGCATATAAACGGCGGTAAGCTTTTTCCATTCCTCGTGGCGCTGTGCGGGAGTAAGGTCGGGCTTTTCGTACATTATATGCTGGAAATGGTCAACCATTGTGCCGTATGGAATAAACTTGATTGCGTCAAAGAGATGGGAGTATCTGAACTTTTCGGTTTCCTTGCCGAAAAATCCCTCAGCCCATTTCCAAGCGAAGAATTCCATACTCATTGAATGGCACTCGCAGGTTTCATAGGTGGGGCTTGAACAGGTATAGGGAACAACGTCCTTCGCCATATAGAAGGCAAAGGCATGACCTGCCTCGTGAGTCATTACCTCAACGTCGTCGGAGGTGCCGTTGAAGTTGGCGAAAATGAAAGGCACTTTATAGTCGGCAATGCTGTCGCAGTAACCGCCGCCTGCCTTGCCCTTTTTGCTGAGAACATCAAGAAGTTGGTTGTCGAACATTACGTCGATAAACTCTGCCGTTTCGGGAGAAAGCTCGTGGTAGAACTTCTTTCCGTGGGCAAGAATACCGTCCGAATCAACGCAGGGCATTGGGTTTCCCGAACGGAATTTCAAGGCTGCGTCCGCAAAGGTCATAGGATACGGAAGACCTGTTCTTTCCGCCTGCTCACGGTAAAGTCTGTCTGCAACGGGAACAACGTACTTGATTA
>CAMDZU010000065.1 GCA_945910715.1 uncultured Clostridia bacterium | reverse complement strand
GTACTGAAAAGCGACCTTAACCGCATTATCAGCATTGCGGGGATACTTGAGGGACAGTTTGAGGAGCGGAAAATGGCCGACGAGGCTGACCTTATTAAGCGCCAGCTTACCAGCGCAGAGCGAATGCTCACAAACTGCAACAATCTTATTGACCTGCTTGAATACGAAACGCAAAATCCACGGGAAAACCTTATCAGTATTTCGGATACTCTTGAATCAATTTACTTTGAAACGCAGAAATGCCTGTCAGCGGTAAAAAGGCTTATTGACTTCAGCCGACCCGAAAACGACGTGCTTGTTAATTTCAACGAAAAGAAATTCACCTCGGCGGTAATGAACCTTATACAGAATGCGCTGCTTTATTCTCCCCCGAAATCCACAATCGGACTAAAGCTGACCTATGAGGGCGGACAGGCGGTAATCCGCATTACAAACACCTTTTTGTCGGAGCATAAAAGCGTTTACGACATTGTGGAGCGTGCAAGCATAGGAAAACGTGTTGCGGCAAAGCTTGTCAGCGAATACGGCGGCTCGGTTTCCTTTTACGCAACGGACAATACCGTTACCGCCGAAATTGACCTGCCTATTGTAAACAGCGGCAATCCCGTGCGGCTTTCCTCCTCCTTTGATGATTTCATTGCGGAAAGATACAAGCCTCTCCATCTTTTCCTGAACGAAATAATTGAAAACGAGAAGAAGTAGTTTTTTCCTGCCTTTTAGCAATTTATCACATATTTATCATAAAAGGCGGGTATAATTCTAATTGTTAAGGGAAACCTTAACAATGGTTAATGACAAATTAATCATAATTTCCTCTCCCAACATTTCATTTTTAATCTTATTTCTACATCTTATTGGTGTAACTCGTTCAGTATGGGCTTCGGTCGTAACTGAACGTTTTTTTTTAAAAAGAAAGGACATACTGCTATGTACAAAATACTTATTGCCGATGATGAACAGAAAATCCGCGAGGTGCTCCGTGAATATGCGGAATACGAGGGACACGAGGTTGTGGAAGCGATTGACGGTATGCAGGCGGTGGAGCTTGCAAAAAATCAGGATTTTGACATAATTATCCTTGATATAATGATGCCAAAGCTGGACGGCTTTTCCGCCTGCAAGGAAATACGCAAGATAAAGAACACTCCCGTGCTTATGCTTTCCGCAAGGGGCGAAGAATACGACAAGCTTTTCGGTTTTGAAATAGGCGCAGACGATTATGTAACAAAGCCCTTTTCACCAAAAGAAGTACTTGCGAGAATTAACGCAATAATCAAACGCAACAGCTCCGCAAGCTCTCAGAATGCCAGCGAAATCGTCAAATTCGAGGGACTTGAAATCAACTTCACCGCAAGAGAGGTGCGAATTGACGGCGAAAAAGCAAATCTAACCCCCAAGGAATACGACCTGCTGTTTTACCTCGTCCGCAACAAGAACATTGCCCTTACAAGAAACAAGCTGCTTGAAGAGGTATGGGGCTATGACTTTTTCGGGGACGACAGAACGATTGATACACATATAAAAATGCTCCGCAACAATTTAGGTCCTTACCGCAAGTTTATTGTTACTCTCAGAGGAATGGGCTATAAATTCGAGGTTGAGCAGTAAGTATGAAAAATTTCAGAAACAGTATCCGCTTTCGTGTGTGGCTGCTTTTCGTGGGCTTTACGACCCTTATTCTGATATTTCTCTACTGCACACAGGTTTTCCTGCTGCCTGTTTTCTATAAGTTTATGAAAACACAGGAAATAACCCAGACCTTAAGCATAATAAAATCAAGCTGGGACAGCGAAAATCTCAAAGCTACCGTTGACTACCTTGCCTCCAATCAGCAGATGGATATTATGCTGAATATTCCAGCCGAAACTCCTTTCGGACAGCCCTTTACTTACTATGCAAAAAAATCGGGAAGTCCCACCGTTTCCCTTTCCAAAAGCGTAAGCGAAAATATCAAGGAGGAACTGCTCAACTCAAAAACAGGCACTCTTTTTCTCCCCACCTCCGACGAGGGCAAGGACACAATGCTCCTTGCAAGCTATGTGGGTACTGCCGACAACATACGAGGGTACATTTTTATTTACAGCTACCTTGAGCCAATGGGAACAACCTCCAGCATACTTCAAAGCCTGATTATTATGTCATCAAGCTTTCTGCTGATTATAGCCTTTTGTCTTGCAATCTTCGTTTCCTCCCAGATTTCAAGACCTATTGTTAAAATTTCCCGCTCTGCAAACAAGCTTATTACAGGCGAATTCAACATGGCTGTCAAGTCAAACGAATATGCGGAAATTGCAATACTTAAGGAAAACCTTAACGAAGCAAGCGCAGAAATTGCCAAAACGGAAAATCTCCGCAAGGACTTAATGGCAAATATTTCCCACGATTTGCGCACACCGCTTACAATGATAAAGGCTTATGCGGAAATGATAAGGGATCTGTCGGGCGATAACCCCGAAAAGCGTGAAAAGCACTTAAAGGTTATTATCGACGAAACCGACCGACTTACAGCCCTTGTTGCCGACGTGCTTAGCCTTTCAAAGCTGCAGAGCGGCGTTGTTGAAATGAATATGACGGAGTTTGATTTTTCCGAGCATTTAACGGGAATTATTTCCCGATTCGGTTTTCTCAAAGACACCGAGGACTGCAACGTTCAGATTGACGCAGAGCCGCAGATTTATATTTCCGCCGATATTACCAAGCTTGAACAGGCGGTTTACAACCTTGTGAACAACGCAATAAACTATACGGGAGAGGACAGAACGGTCTGTGTAAAGCTGTTCCGCAAGGACGATAAAACCGCAAGGTTTGAGGTAAGGGACTCGGGTGTTGGAATACGTCCCGAAGATCTGCCTTATATATGGGAAAGATATTACAAGGTTGACCGCTCAGAAAACCACAAGCGTGTTGTCAAGGGCACGGGACTTGGTCTTTCCATTGTAAAGGGCGTCCTTGAAGCCCACAAGTTCAGGTACGGAGTTGACAGCGAGCTTGGAAAAGGAAGCACCTTCTGGTTTGAGTTCCCCATACTTGATATTACCAAATCCGACGAGGAAAAGGAGCCTCCACTGCTAAAGGAATGAGAGTTATAACATATCAGACAGAGGGCTTTGAGGGAAAGCAGGCGGTTGCGCTTTTAAAGCATTACGGCTGTTCGGGGCGAATTATTTCCAAGCTGAAAAACGGCGATAACCTGCAGATAAACGGCAAAAAGGCAAGGACGATCGACATACTGCAAGAAGGCGATATTGTGCAGATAACCCTTGACGATGAGAAAACGCTCCTGCCAAATCCCGACCTTAAGGTTGAGATTGCCTTTGAAGACAACGATATTGTTGTTTTCAACAAGCCTGCCAACATGGCAACTCACCCCTCGATTTATCATTATCGTGACACCCTGGGCAACTTTTTTGCCGCAAAATATCCCGACTGCTCATTCAGGGCCATAAACAGACTTGACCGCAACACCTCGGGGCTTTGTCTTGTTGCAAAAAATCAGCTTGCGGCGGCAAATCTGTCCTTTGCGGTAAACAATCACCCCGACAAAGTTTATTACGCCGTTGTCTGCGGCAGAATAGCGGACAAGGGGGAAATAATTGCTCCGATAGGACGTGTTGACAACAGCATAATAAAGCGTGAAATCTCCGAAAACGGAATGTTCGCCCATACGGTTTACGAGCCAATCTGTGGCAATGAGGAATACACCTATGTAAGGGTTTTCCTGAAAACAGGCCGCACTCATCAGATAAGGGTGCATTTCTCCCACATCGGACACCCCCTTGCAGGGGACGACCTTTACGGCGACAACGTAAAGGATATAGGCAGACAGGCGCTTCATTGCGGCGAAATAAGCTTTATTCACCCCACAACACGACAGCCCGTGATTATAAAGGCAGAGCCGCCGGAGGATATGCAAAGGCTTATCGACATAATAAAAGGGGAATAAAATTGCTCTCACAAGGTTAATTGTGAGAGCTGTTTTTATGCCATTGTATGACTGTTTGCCTTAGCTTCGCTGCTTATCACGTGAACATCAAGCTGATCAAACGGAATTTCAATATCATTGTCAATAAAGCTTCTGCGGACACCCTCCACAACGTCGTAATAAACAGTCCAGTAATTATCGTAATCCGTCCATGCACGGACGTTAATTAAAATTGCGCTGCTGCCATGCTCTTTCATACGGACGGTAACGGGTATTTTCGGCGAAACCTTTTCCATCTGCGAAAGCACGTCAAGGATACACTTTCTCGCTTCCTCGTAAACAGCGTTGTAGGAAATTCCGAAAGTCCAGTCCACACGGACAAGACCTTCTCTTGTGTAATTGCAGACCTTGTGACTTGCAACCGTGCCGTTGGGAACATAAACCATTCTGTTTCCGTCGTGGTCGTTTATCATTGTGTAAAGTATGCTTATCTGCTTTACCTCGCCCTTTACGCTGTCCGTTTCAATAAAATCTCCTATCTTAAAAGGCTTTGTAAACAAGATTATAAAGCCGCCTGCAACATTTGAAAGGCTGTCCTTCAGCGACATTCCTATTGCAAGCGCCATTGTGGAAACAACTGCAACAATGGACGTCATTGGTATTCCCACAATGGAAAGCACAACGCAGAAAAGCAGAATGTACAGCACTATTTTCGACAAGGATTTGATGAAGTTTGACGCCGTAACCTCGATTTTGCTTTTATCAAGCCCTTTCTGCATTATTTTCAGCACCAGCTTTGTAAACAACAGTCCCACTAACAGGACAATTACAGCGGTTATAAGGGACGGCAGAATACCGAGAAACCACTCCCACAATTCCGTAAAGAATTTGCTTGTTTTGCCGATATTTTCCTCAGCAGATGCAACAATATCATTACCTATATTATCCATTATTTTTCCTTTCTTTGCCTACATAAGCCTGCCCGAAAACAAAAGCTTTCGGGCAGTTTTTTATTCTGTTTCTTCTGTTTTGAGGGTAGCGCTTATGTCGATTTTGTATTCGCCGATTACCCATGACTTTACGGCATAGCCTGCAATTCTGAAGGTTACAGGCACGCTCTTTGTTCCCTCGCCAATTTCAACGCCGAGGAGATTTGCTGTGACGTAAATATTTGCGCCTGTAAGCTCCTGAATGGATTTTGACGGTCCTATTACGCTGACGTCAAGCTGCTTTGTAAGTACGGTTATGTCAAAGTTTGACGGAGCGTTTATTACGTTTATGTTTTCGTCCGTAACCGTAAATTCCAGCTTGCCGTAGCTGTCCGTATCGTTGAACATTACCGTTGCTGCCTTATTCTGGGAAATGTTCTTGTAGCCCTGAGGAAGATTGATTGTGAGCATAACTCCGCCCTGCAAATCCTTGAAGGTAAGGTCGCTGAGGGAGATTTCACCAATGTCAATCTTGTCCAGATAATCAACGGAATTATCAGGGGAAGCAATGGTGATTTCGCTTGGAGTAATGCTGTATGACAGGCTGTCAATGTTGAAGTTTGCAGGCACGTTGGTGAACGAAACTGCCAGCGGCAATGTCTTTACCTTGTAAATCGGCACGTTTACGGTAAAGCTTGTATTGTCGTAAGTCAGGTCGGGGTTTTCCACACGGGAATTGCTCTTGTTGTAAACATAAAGCTCGCCCTTGACCTCGCTTGTGGTCTGCATTATTCCGTCATAGACCGCCTTGACCTCAACTCTGTCAATGGAATTCACAAGGGACTCCTCTCCGGTAACGGTTATCGTTGACGGATTTGCGGTAAGATTTTCTTCCTCAATGCGGAAACCGTCCTGCAATGCAATATTGTCTGCAACAGGAGTTACCTCGATTTCCTTGGTGATGATTTTCTTCACCTTGATTGTAGCGGTAAGATTTTTTGTGAGAATTTCAAAGTCGTTTCTCTCATCGACAGGCTCTACGATAATATTTACAACGTGCTCCCCTGCTTCGCCCACTCTGGATAAATCAAGGTACGCATAAAAATTATCTGCGCTAAGATTGCCTATATCATAACGCTTTCCCTGAATCTGAATGGAAACGCTCTCGCTGTATTCCTCGGCAAGCTGTAAATTTTCCTCGCTCATATAGCTTGTGGGAATAACGTGAACCTCAATATTGTCAATATGGGTGGTAATATTCGGGAAAATCTGAATGGAAATTGCAAACCATACTATTACCGAAAGCACCACAGACAGTACCATATTTTTCCATTCTTTTTTTATAAACTGTAGAAGCTTGCCGCCGTATTCCTTGAATCTTTCGTCCATCTTACTTTCCTCCCTTTCTTTTTTTCTTGGAGGAATGATGCTTTCTCTTTTCCTCGGGCTTATCGGGGAAGAACTTGGTTTTAAGCAGCTCAAGGAGGCTGTCACGGCTGAAGCCCCTCTTGATTTCGCCGTCCTCCGATACGGAAATTATTCCCGTTTCTTCCGATACAACCACAACTACTGCGTCCGAAACCTCGGAAATGCCTATTGCGGCTCTGTGACGTGAGCCAAGCTCCTTCTCCACCGTTTCCTGCTTAAGAGGCGTAGGCAGAAAGCAGGCAGCGGCAACGATAATTCCGTCACGGATAATGACTGCGCCGTCGTGAAGCGGCGTATTTGGCACAAATATGTTAAGCAGCAGCTTTGAACTGGGCACAGCGTTCAGAACAGTACCGTTGTCAATCTGCTCCCCAAGCTTTGTTTGACGTTCAAGAACGATAAGTGCGCCCGTTTTGGTGGCTGAAAGGTTTTCACAGGCGTTTGCAACCTCGAAAAGCGCCTTTCCCACGCCCTTTGTAGGGTCGTAGTGAACGCCTACGTCAAAGGACTTAGAAATTGACGAAACCATTTTTGTACGTCCCACCTTTTCAAGAGCGCGGCGCAGCTCGGGCTGGAACATTACGATTATGGCAAGAATACCAACGTTATAGAACATTTCGCTTATAACGCCCATTGCCTTGAACTGGAACTGATTCAAAAGCAGGAGAACAACGAACATCACAACGATACCCTTAATAAGCTGTTCTGCTCGTGTTTCCTTGATAAGCTTAATCAATACAAAAACGATTATGGAAAGAAACAGCATATCGAAAATATCCACAACCGTTATTGACTTGATAACGCTGAGCAGATTCTCCCATATATCGGTAAGGTAGTTCAACAACTTTTTACACCCAATTTCCTTATAAATTTATACTATTATATTACAGCAAACGCATAAAGCATAATACTCTCTATATTATTTTAACAT
>CAMDZU010000064.1 GCA_945910715.1 uncultured Clostridia bacterium | reverse complement strand
AAAGCCCACAGCGGAGAGTCTTTCTGCAATACAATCAGAGAGCTTGCCGACCTTTGCGGCGGCTCAGAAACGGTTTATATTATCACTTCACGAATCGACGGCAGCTTTGCCGCAATGCTGAAGGAAAGCAACATTGCACTAAACACCGTGAAAATTCTCGCAGTAAACTGTCAGAGTGACAGCGCAGCAGATTATCTGAGAGAGGACGCACAGGTGCGTATATTTGACATTGACGAGGAAAACCTTGTAAAATCCATCGAAAGGGCTGTAGGCAGCAAATCCTGAATGAAGAAAAACAAGAACAAATACGGCGCAGTAAGCACCGTTGCAGGCGATACATATTTAACAGGCTCGGTAAGTCTTACCTATCTTTTTCTGGTAAGGCTTGTTCTTGTATGCGTTATCGGCGGCTGCGCTCCCGTGATTGTTGCTCAGTTTTACTCCGTGCCCGTTGATTTATGGCAAATCGGTCTTATCGGCGCAGGCTTTTCCGCATTGTTCTATGTACTTTATTCCCTTTTCAACAAGTGGCTGGTTTCGGGAGGAATCCTCATTGCGGCAGGAACAATCCTCTATATTTACCGCACAAGGCTGATAAAGGGCTTTTTCTATTTCAGCGACTGGATACTGAAAGACCTTGACAGCAGACTGCTCCACACCGAGTCCTTTCTCCATTACAGGTCAGATTTAATCATACCTGCAAGCGTAAACGTGCAGGAAGCCTGTATGCTTTATATGGTGATTTTTGCCGCCTTGCTTGCACTTATTTTCACCGTTTCCCTCAGAACAAGACTTCGTACAGCCACAGTCGTTTTTACGGAAATACTGCTTGTTATCCCCTGCTTTGCGGCGGAAACGGCGGATTTCTACTGGACCATTGTTCCCTTTGCGGCGGCTGTTGTGGGATTTGAAGCCGTATGGTCAAGCTATGAGCTGGAGGCGTATTACATTTTCTGGGGACTCAGAAAATCAGCCTACGCCCTTAACAAGGAGGAAAGCAAGTACAGCAGGAAAACCGCGCGGTATTATCCTGCACGGAAAATAAAATCCGATCTGCCCCGCTACAACAAATATACGGGAAACGCTATTGCCACCGTGATTATTTTCGGCGGACTTATGGCAGTTTTCGCCTCCATTGCTACGCAAACTCCCGTAATCGACTATGAAAAGCTTTATCAGGACATAAGCGATATGTACGTCAGAGCGGTAAACGGCATTGAAAGCGCCTTTGACTTTAATCTTAATCTTGGCAGCGACGAATACAACGGCTATTTCTCCGATCCCGATTCAAACAGAATTTCCATAAAAGCCCCCGGAACAGGCAACCTTCCCGTGCTTACCGTAACCCTTGACGATAACGAAAGCCCTGTTTTTCTCCGTGGGGATATAGGCGTTGATTTTACAGGAACACAATGGACAACCTTCAGCTCCGAGCAATATGTCAAGGATGCCGAAACCGCCGAAATGCTTGAAAATTACTATCCCGAAACGGATTTTCAGGTGTTCAGACAAAAGCTTATGTTTCAGGGCTACGACCCCGATGATTTTATCGGCTTTCAGAAAATCAAAATCGAGTATCTCCGCTCTGCAAAGGTTGCGTTTGTTCCTGTTGCTCCCTACGAGCTAAATTATAAATCAAGCGATATTCTTGAATGTACGGGGGATTTCGTTTTACGTCTGAAAAATCAGTCGGGAGTGCTGAAAACCTACGAAAGCCTTACCCTTTACCCCAAAATGAACAGTATGGATTTCGGTACGGCTCTTGCCAATACCTCTGATTTCTATTACGACGCAATCAGTTCAATAGTCTGGACCTTACCGAATGAGCTTACAAGAGCCGAATATCTAAGCTACAAGGACATTTATACCCGATTTGTAACAGATACCTACCTGAACGTCCCCGAAGCGGAGAAGGATAATATTGACTTTCTGCTTGACGAAATTTCGAAATACGGCTATGATGTTTACGGAATTGACAAGAACAGCACAAAGGACAGATACAACACCGCTGAGGCAATATGCAGCTTTTTCCACAACAATTACACCTATTCACTTACCGCCGACAATACCGACAGAACCTACGGCACAACAATAGGCTCCTTCCTGCAGAAAACCAAGTCGGGACACTGCGCCCTTTACGCTACCTCAATGGTACTGGCAATGCGCAGTCTGGGAATCCCCGCAAGATATGTAACGGGCTATGTGGTTCAGGGAAACGGCACTCCCGTAAACGGCGGCTATGAATATACTCTCCGTGACCGCAATCTTCATGCGTGGGTTGAGGTTTATTTCCCGGAAATAGGCTGGCTGCCCTTTGACCCCACTTCAAGTAATACCTCGGACACTCCTGCCACAACAACCACCGCTTCTTCCTTGGAAACCACCACCCCCGCTCCATCTACAACAAGACCCTCGGAAGCTTCGTCCTCCGTTTCCCACACAACAACCGCCTCAAAGCCCGAAAGCTCCCTTACGGGCAGCGGAACGGAAGTTTCCCTTACTCCTGCAGAAAAGGCAAGCCTTAGCCGTGAAGCCATTTTTGCAATAGCAATAATCGCCGCCTCCGTTATTGCCATAGTCCTGCTTCTACTGTGGCTTGTTTCCCTTAAAAAAGCGGAACAGAAATTCTTTGCAAGGGTAAGAAGAGTTCCCGAAAAATATATGTCCGAGCTGTTCACCTTTACCTTAAGACTGCTGAACGCTTTCGGGATTGAGCAGAAAAAGGGTGAGCTGCCTGTTGCCTTTGCAATAAGGACGGACAAGAAATTCCCCCTTGAAAGCGGCTCAATGTGCGACGCAATGGCAATTTTTGAAAAGGCGGAATTCAGCGGCGGAGAGCTTTCCCACGAGGAATGTGCGGCGGCGGCGGAATATGTCTGCGCTCTTTACAGCGCAACCGTTCTAAAGGCAAATCCTCTGAAAAAAATAATTTGCAGAGCAGCGTTATTTTAATTCAATGAATTTAACAAAAAATATTGCTTTTTTCCAAATTATTTGTTATAATTAGGGTAATATGGATTTTGCCCTGCTAAAACGGCAATTTCACAAATTTTCTGAAAGGAAATTTTTACTATGAGATTGATTACACGTTCGGATTTTGACGGTCTTGCCTGCGGCGCACTGCTTCTTGAAGCAGGAATTATTGACTCATGGACCTTTGCTCACCCAAAGGATATTCAGGACGGACTTGTTCCCGTAACGGAAAACGACGTGCTTGCAAACGTTCCCTTTGTGGAGGGCTGCGGACTTTGGTTCGACCATCACTCCAGCGAGGAGGAACGTGTTAAGTACAAGGGCAAATACAAGGGCGAAAGCCGCATTACTCCAAGCTGCGCAAGAATTATCTACGAATACTACGGCGGTAAGGAAAGATTCCCCCAGTTTGACGACCTTATGGTTGCGGTTGACAAGGTTGACTCGGGAAATCTTACAAGAGATGAGATTCTCAATCCGCAGGGCTGGATTTTAGTAGGCTTTCTGATGGACCCAAGAACAGGTCTTGGACGTTTCCGCAACTTTACCATAAGCAACTATCAGCTTATGGAAAAGCTGCTTGTATGCTGCCGCACAATGACAACGGCTGAAATACTTGCAATGCCTGACATCAAGGAAAGAATCGAGCTTTATAACGACCAGACCGAGCATTTCAAGGAAATGGTTGCAGCTCATACAAGAACAGAACGTGACGTAATAATCACAGACCTGAGAGGCGTTGACCCGATTTACACAGGCAACCGCTTTATGATTTACAGCCTTTACCCCGAGCAGAATATTTCCGCTTGGATAGTTTCGGGCAAGGGCGGCAAGGGCTGCTCCGTAGCGGTAGGCTACTCCATTCTCAACAGAACAAGCAACGTCAATGTAGGCAGCCTTATGCTCAAATACGGCGGCGGCGGACACAAGGCGGTAGGTACCTGCCAGTTTGCGGACGAGGATATTCCCGAAAAGCTGCCAAAGCTGCTTGACGAGCTGGTAAACTACGATAAATACTACAATGTATAACAATAAGCAGTCGGCAAAAACGCCGACTGTTTTCATAATGGGAGATAAAAGATGAATCCACAGGAATTTTACAGCGCTCTTTCAGCAAACATCAGCAGAGTAATCAAGGGCAAGGACAGGGAAATAAAGCTGGTAATTGCCGCTTTATGCGCAAAGGGTCATGTTCTCCTTGAGGACGTTCCGGGAACGGGAAAAACCGTTCTTGCCAAGGCGATAGCCAAAAGCATAGGCGGCGATTTTGCGAGAATACAGTTCACCCCCGACCTTTTGCCCTCGGATATTACGGGCATAAACTTTTTCAATATGAAATCGCAGGAATTTACACTGCGGAAAGGTCCCGTTTTCACAAACATTCTCCTTGCGGACGAGATAAACCGTGCCACTCCACGAACACAGTCGGCACTTTTGGAATGTATGGAGGAAAGGCAGGCAACAATAGACGGCGAAAGCTATTCTCTCCCTGCCCCCTTTGCGGTAATCGCAACGGAAAACCCTGTTGAAACCCAAGGCACATACCCTCTCCCTGAGGCACAGCTTGACCGATTTATTATAAGGCTTTCCCTCGGTTACAGCGACAGGGAAAGCGAAATCGAGATACTGTCGGGCTTCGGAGCGGTTCACCCTCTTGAAAAAACAGAAACGGTAGTTTCGGCAAAGGATTTGCTGAATGTACAGAATGAGATTTGCAATGTGAACGTAAACGAGGCTGTTAAAGGCTACCTTGCCGACCTTGCTATTGCCACCCGAAAGGATACACGCATAAGGCTTGGCATAAGCACAAGAGGACTGCTTGCCCTTATGAGAATGTCACAGAGCATAGCCGCAATCGAGGGCAGAGCCTACGTTATTCCCGACGACATAAAGCTTTGCGCTCCCTATGTAATGTGCCACCGCATTATCTGCCGTGAGCGTGGAATTAACGGCTCAAATGCCGACGGAATTGTTTCCGACATACTGGACAATGTTCCCGTACCGACTGAAAATATAGACTGATATGGAAGTTATTGTTATTGCAGTAATCTGCTTTCTTACCGCATTCATAGAAATGACCGTCTATAAAAAGCTGGCAATGAATGGGATTACCTACTCCCTTACCATAAGCACAGCCGAAGCCGCCGAGGGGGACGAAATCGAAATAATCGAGCAGATAACCAACGGCAAGGGACTGCCTGTGCCCTGGCTAAAGGCGGAAATTGCCACTTCGCCCTACCTTGAATTTATGGGTACAACCGTAAGCGAAAACACCCGTTTTGTGCCAAGCGTTTTCGTGCTGCGTCCAAATCAGAAATGCACCCGAAAATGGAAGGTGACCTGCCTTAAAAGGGGAGTATTCCGCTTTGACGATACAACCCTTGTGGCAAGCGACCTGTTAGGACTTGTAACCGTTTCGATGCGTGCAAGGGTTGACGCAAAAATAACCGTATTGCCAAAGCCTGCGGAAGTTGGCGGAATGCAGCTTTCCAAGGAGGAGCTTTTCGGCAATATTTTCATAAAGCGATTTATCTGCCCCGACCCCTTTGAAATTTCGGGAGTCCGTGAATATACCTCAAGGGATTCAATGAGCTCAATCCACTTGCAAAGCACGGCACGAAATCAGCGACTTATGGTTTACAACAACGAATACACCACCTCCAACAACGTCCTTGTGGCGCTTAATATGCAGAGAGCGGAGGAAGGTGGGCTTTGCTGTGCCAATATGAGCCACGTTGAGGGCTTTATCAGATATTGCGCCTTTCTTTTTGCGGAATGTGAAAATAAGGGTATGAAAATTTCCTTTGCCTCAAACGGAGGCTTTGAGAATGGCGTTTTTCTCCGTGAAAGGGACGTTCATTCCCTTTTGTACACCCTTGCGGAAATTGAGGAAATATGCTCCGTGAAATTCACAGAAATGCTTGAAAATATCAGCCTTTCGGGCTATACGGACATTATAATTGTCACTCCATATATAAGCGGCAGACTGGTTGAATTTGCGGAAAGACAGCGCTGCGAAAACCGAAATGTGGTGTTCTGCTGCGCTGACGATACGGAAATTCCATTTGAGATTGTGCCCATAAGGAAAAGCCGCAATTTCCTGCGGCTGTCTGACGATAAGGAGGCGGTATAATGAAGCGTGAGCTTTTTCCGCTGAAGCTGCTTTCCGCCTTTGGTATGTTTATGGTTATCTTTCCGCTGATTTTCACAGGGACGGTTATTGTTTATGAACAGATAAGCATAGAGCAGATTGCCTTTGTTTACGGGCTGTGCCTTAACGGAGCTCTTATTGGCTATACCGTGGCAGGAATAAGGCACGGCCACAAATGGAAAAGCAAAGCCGCCCGAACGGCTTTCAGCGTTTTTACAAGGCTGCTGGGCATTGCCGCCGCAGTAATTCCCTTTGCGGTAATGTGTCTGTTGAATCAGAAAACGGTAATGTCCTTTATCGTGGCAGTAAGCTGTGTTTTCGGATATTTCACAGGCTACAAATTCTTCTGCAAATCCTTCAGCGACATTTTCACAATGCCGTGGCTTGGAGGCTATGCAGTGGAATTTATCGCCTGCTTTCTGATTTACTCAATGTATGCGCCCGAGGAGCTTGCGGAAACAGGCAAAAGCGTTATGATTTATTCAATGCTCATCGAGGTGCTGATTGCGGCAATACTTATAAATCAGACCAATATTTCAGTTCACACCAACCGCCGAAAAGGAACAAACGCCCTTATTCCAAAGGGGCTGAGAGCCTACAATATGGGCATGATAGCCCTTGTGGCTTTAATATTCGGTGCGCTTTATGCTTTCCGTAATCAGATTGGCTATGTGCTTTATCAGCTTTACAGACTGATAATGTGGCTGGTGTTCAGATTTATGAGCATTTTTTCCGCCGAGCCTGTGGACCTTTCCTTCAACGTGGACGAGATTGCGGGAGAAGCGTCACAAATCCGTGAGGGAAACGACCTTGTTACCTTTATACTAAAAATTGTTTTCATTGCAGGCTGTGCTGCCGCTGTGATTATTTTCAGAAAAAAGCTGTTGGCGGTACTGAAATCCTTTGCGGACATTTTCAGAAGAAAGGATAATCTAACCGACTATAAGGACAGCGCCTTTACCGATTATTACGAAAAAATCGTATATGAAAAGAAAAACAGGCGTGAAAAAAACACCCTTAAAGCGGCAATAAGGGCATACAAAAGGGAGCAGAATCCCGAGAAGAAATACCGCCTGGGCTACCGCTCCTTTATGCTGTGGATGAAAATGAACCATATTCCCCCGAACCGCTCCGATACCGCAAATACCCATTTTG
>CAMDZU010000063.1 GCA_945910715.1 uncultured Clostridia bacterium | reverse complement strand
GCCGTTGCGCTTGTAAAGTCTGATTGCGCCCTCGTTATCCGGCTCTGCCTCAAGCCTTATTCTTGCAATGCCCGGCAGCGAAAAGAGGTAGTCGAAAAACTCCGAGCCTATGCCCTTTCCTCTGAATTTGTCAAGAATGTAAATCTCGTCAAGCCAGATTTCAATGCCGCCGCCCTCGTTGCTCCATGTAAAGGCAAGCAAAGCATAGCCTGCAACTTCATTGTCCTGTTCAAAAATGTAGCAGTCCGCATAGGGCGAATTGCTCATCAGCTGTTCAAAAGTCCTCTCGTGATTTTCACGGGGAATAGGGTGAAGCACAGCGTCGCTGTGATAAAATTCCTCTGAAAGCCTTAAATATATTTCCCTGTCCTCGGGACGGATTTTTCTGTACATAATACTCCTTACTGAAAATGGTGTTTGCTTGCCAAACAGCATTATTCTTTATATTGCGGTTTGTTTTTCTCAATGATTTTTTCCGACAGCTTTTCAATAACGTCACGGCGAAGTCCGTTTACTGCAGAGGCACTTAAAATCAGACCCTGGTCAATATTGCATCTGACCCTTCCCGCCTCGAAAACCGTTCCTCCAAGCTTTGACATTCTTGCGGAAATATCTTCGGCTGTACTGGGCTTGTTTATGGCTTTCTGAGGTATTTCACCCTCTGTGCTGACCTTGACTCCGTTACATTCCGCAACGCAGACCGAGGGCTTATTTTCGCGTATTTCCACGGAAATATCTGCCTTGTAACGCTTGTAAACGTCCTTGTAAAGCTGTTTCAGCTCGTTTATTGCCTTTGGTGCGGCAACAACGTCCTCTTTCGTGCGGACTCCCTGCATTTTTTTAAAGCTTCCGCTGTAATAGCTGTCCGTAAAGCCGCTTCTTGAAAAAACGGCACGGAGATTTTCCATATCGGGTATTTCTCCCCTTAATGCCCTTTTGCAGGCGGTAACGGCGGCGGCAACGTATTCCGGTCGCTTCATTCTGCCCTCGATTTTTACCGAGGTTACGCCTGTTTTCTCGATTTCCTGCAAATGGGAAACAAGTGACAGGTCTTTAAGCGAAAGCACGTTTTCCCTTTTGCCGCAGGTGAAGTTCAGACGGCAGGTCTGGGCGCAAAGCCCACGGTTTCCGCTTCGTCCTCCAAGGACGGCTGACATATAGCATTGTCCGCTTAAGCACACGCAGATTGCTCCGTGAACGAAAATTTCCGTTTCAATATCCACCGATTTAACCACTCGTTCAATTTCCCTAAGGGACATTTCCCTTGCAAGAACAACCCGTGAAAAGCCTGCCTCTTTCGCCATTTCAGCGCCGCTCGGGGAAGTAATTGTCATTTGCGTTGAAGCGTGGAGAGGAATGTCTGCGATTTTCTTTATTGTCCTTGCCACGCCGAAATCCTGCACGATTACAGCGTCAATACCGCAGCCTGCAATCATCTCAACGGTTTTTTCCAGCTTGTCAAACTCCGTATCAAAAACCAGCGTGTTAAGGGCAACGTGCACCTTTACTCCCGACAAATGGCAAAGCTTCACTGCCTCCTTAAGCTGTTCGGGGGTGAAATTCTCGGCGTTGCGTCGGGCGGAAAAGGTGGTTTCTCCCAGGTAAACTGCGTCAGCTCCCGAATTTACAGCAGCCACAAGGCTCTCATACCCTCCGCATGGGGCAAGTATTTCAAGCATTTGCCTCAGCCTTTTCCTTTTTCAGCTGTTCGTTTTCAGCCTGAAGCCGCTTTATTTCGTTTTCCTTTGTCTTAACGTATTCGTCAAAGGTTTTTTCATAATTTGAAAGCACGTTCCGCATTTTTTCAACCTCGGCATTGCCTGTTGAAACAACAGTGCCCTGTTCAAGCTGCGCCTTCAAGCGGTTGATTTCAGCGTCCTTTTCGGCGGAAATACTTTCAAGAGCCGCTTCGCTTTCAAGGACCTTCTGCTTTAGCTCCTCGGTTTCGCTGCTTCTTACGTCGGCAATCTGCTCCATTTCTCTTTCACCGCTTTCAAAGCCTGCCTTAAGAGCCGCAATTTCCTTTTCCTTTTCTTCGGTGAAACGCTCAAAGGTCTGCTCGTATTCCATAAGCTTTATGCGGAGCTGCTCGTTTTCGCTGTCCTTGACTGCCGCAATCTGCTCCATTTCCTTTTCGCCGCTGTAAAAGCTTGCTCGAAGCTCCTCAATTTCCTTTTCCTTTTCAGCGGAAATACGTTCAAAGGTCTGCTCGTATTCCTGAAGCTTAGAGCGCAGCTGTGCATTTTCGTCGCTCTGTACGTCGGCAATCTGATTCATTTCCGACTGTGCGCTTAAAATTTCCTCGTTAAGCAGCTTAAGTTGATTTTCAAGGTCAGCCTTTTCCGCCTTTACCTTTTCAAGCTCGGCGGCAAGCTGTGGATTATCAACAGTCTTTCTGTCCGCCTCGTCCAGCATAAGTAAAGCGGTCATTGTTACCACTTCCGCCTCGCTTTTGCCTGTCATTCTCGAATTAAGGGCAAGTATGCTGTTTTCAAGCTCCTTTGCGATTTTCTGTATTCTTTCGGGAGATTCATCTAACTTAAGGGGATAATCACGTCCGCATATTGTAATTCTTACTTTTTCCATATCGTTACCTCTTTTAATGTACTTACTTTTATTATACACTATCCTGAGGTATATGAAAAGGGGTTTTTGAAAAATATTTCATTATTTACAATATATCGTGTAACAACGATACATAAAGTGTGGTGAAAACCGCAAAAATTTCATTGACGGTTTTTACAAATAAGGCCTTTGCATATAGTTTAATTTGTCTATTGCAAAATGGGCTTAAATCGATTACAATAATAGTGTATAAGGTTAAAACAAACCTCTTATGAAAGGAATGTATTATTATGAAATTCAGAAAAATAGCCGCAGTACTGGCTTCAATGGCATTATCCGCTTCAATGCTGTCTGTTACCGCTTTTGCGGACGTTGACTATATGGCTGAGGCTGAAGCAAACAAGGGCTTGTCCTTTACGGGCTCAGCAGGCTGGGCAGGAGGACAGTGGATTGTGGGCAACGACAGCAAGCCAATGGAAAACCCTCTTACCATTGCCGACCTTGAAGCAGCAGACCACTTTGAAATAGGCTACACCGCAACAGAAGTTCCCCCGTCACTTGACGAAAACGAGTGTGCGCAGCTTACCTTCTGCTACAAGTTCACCACCGCCGTTGACGAGGACGGAAAAGCAACCTCAATGGAAGCCTATCTTCCCGAGGGCTGGTATCAGTACGGTCCCACAGGAGAGGACGGCAACTCCTACCACGTTATTGAAATTTTCGCTTGGGACGTTAAGGAATCGGGCACTCTGATTGTTCCTACGTCAGCAATTCTTGACTCAATCGTTGACAAGGACGCAATTATGTATATGGCACAGTTCGGTATCGGCTGCAATACATACGATTACGACGACGAATGGGTTGATGAAGCGGAAATGGGTGCAGACTATGAAGTAACAATCACCTCCGTAAAACTCTGCGACCAGCCTGACGAAGCGTCCGAGGCGGCAATGAACAACACTGACGATACCGCTGAGGAAACAACCACAGAGGAAACCACCGCAGCTGAACCAGAGGAAACAACCGCTTCCGAGGAAACCGAAGCTCCTGCCGAAACAAGTGCTCCCGCAACAGAAACAGGCGTTGCAACCACAGCCGAAGTTGCTAATGCGGAACAGCCCTACGATGGCTTCCCTATCTGGGGATTCGTGGCAATAGGCGCAGGCGTGCTGCTTGTTGCGGTAGTTGTTATCGTTTCTGTTGCCAAGAAAAAGAAATAATTTGTGAATTACTCCAAAATCAGGTCGTTTATTCGGCCTGATTTTTTATTTATCGTTCTTGACGTTTTTTTATTAGTTTGTTAATATTGTATTGATATAAATGTTTTATACTGTTCGCATAAATAACCCGTTTTAAAAAGGAGACAAAATGCTTCAGCTAAAAAAGATAACCAAGCAATACAGAATGGGCGATACGGAAATACAAGCCCTTAAGGGTATTGACCTTGCTTTCCGTGACCACGAGTTTGTTTCGATTTTAGGCCCGTCAGGCTGCGGAAAAACAACAACTCTTAACATTATCGGCGGTCTTGACCGCTACACCTCGGGGGATCTTATAATCAACGGCCGCTCCACCAAGGAATTCAGGGACAAGGACTGGGACGCCTACCGCAATCACTCCATAGGCTTTGTTTTCCAGAGCTACAACCTTATTCCTCATCAGACGGTGCTTTCCAACGTTGAGCTTGCCCTTACCCTTTCGGGCGTTTCAAAGTCGGAGCGCAGAAAGCGTGCAATTGAGGCGCTGGAAAAGGTTGGCCTCGGCAATCAGCTTTACAAAAAGCCAAGTCAGATGTCGGGCGGTCAGACCCAGCGTGTTGCTATTGCGAGAGCCCTTGTAAACGACCCCGATATTCTCCTTGCAGACGAGCCAACAGGCGCACTTGACACTCAGACCAGCGTACAGATTATGGAGATTATCAAGGAAATTTCCAAGGACAAGCTGATAATAATGGTAACGCACAATCCCGAGCTTGCTGAGCTTTATTCAAGCAGAATTGTAAAGCTTGTGGACGGCGAGGTTGTCAGCGACTCAAATCCCCTTACGGAACAGGAAATTGAGCGGAACAAGGCGGAAAAAGCTGCCGCAAAGGAAACAGCCAAGGGCAAGAAGTCAATGTCAATGCTTACCGCCCTTTCCCTTTCCTTCAACAACCTGCTTACCAAAAAGGGCAGAACCTTTATGACCGCCTTTGCAGGAAGTATAGGCATTATCGGTATTGCACTTATTCTCGCCCTTTCAACAGGCGTTCAGAATTATATTGACGACGTGCAGAAGGACACCCTTTCCTCCTACCCTATTTCTATAACCGCGCAGGAAACGGATATGGCTGCATTTATGTCGGTAATGGCTGAAACCTCTACCACAATGAAGGACGCTCCCGACCACGAAAACGACGCCGTTTACGAAATGTCAATGATGCTGAATCTGTTCAACAACATTTTCAGCCACGACATAAGCACAAACAATCTTACCCCTTTCAAGAAATACATTGACGAACAGCTTGAAGACCCCGAAAGCGAGCTGTCGCAGTATGCCTCAACCGTCCAGTACAGCTACAAGGTAAGTATGAAAAACTACGTCAAGGACGAAAACGGCGAATACCGCTCCACAAACCTTGGGGACGCATTTACCTCTCTCGGCTCGACCAACGCTTCAACCAGCGACAACAGCAAGACCTCCGCTGTTTACTCCATGATGTCCACAGGACTTTCCAACGCTGATTTGTGGGGAGAGCTTATCCCGGGTACAAACGGAGAGCTTGTTTCGGATGCAATAAAGGAGCAGTACCGGCTTGTTTACGGCGAATGGCCAAAGGAAGCAAACGAAATCGTGCTTATCCTTAACAAGAACAACGAAATTTCCGATATTGCCTTTTATTCCCTCGGACTTATTAGCAAGGACGAAATTAACAAGATTTTCGTTGCTTCAATGAACGGCGAGGATTACCAGCGTGAAGCCCAGAAGGTTTCCTATGAGGATATTTGCAGTATCACCTTCAAGATGCTGCTGAACACCGATTTATACACCGATTCGGACAACGACGGCGTGTGGGAATATATCGGGGACGATGAAACACAGCTTGATATGCGTATCAAGAACGGCTATGACATCAGGATCAGCGGCATTGTGAGAACCGACGCAGACCCGGGCAGCTCCCTTATGAACAGCACCTTCGGCTACACAAAGGCGCTTACGGAATACATTATCAACACGGTAAACGAAAGCGAAATCGTCAAGGCACAGAGGTCTGACGAAAACGCAAATATGAACGTAATTTCGGGTCTGCCCTTTGAAATCACAAGAGAAAACGAAAGCACCGACAGCGAAAAGGCAAAGGCCGTAAAAGAATATTTTGCAGGCCTTACCGCCGCAGAAAAGGCGGAGCTTTACAAGAAAATGGTTTCCGACCCAAGCGAGGATTATATAAATCAGACCCTTGAGGTTTATATGGCGGACTACAAGACCCGCTCCGACATTGAAGACCTTATTGCTTCAACCTACGGAATTGACCTTGAACAGGCGCAGAGCTATCTGTCCTCATACACCGACGAGGAGCTTACCGACCTTATGAAGGAGCAGTTCACAAATGTTATCAAATCACAGTACGCTTCCGCCGCAGAGGATACAATAAAGGCGGTTTCCACCGCACCAAGCGAGGAGGAGCTTGCAGCCTTCGTTGCACAGATTACCTCACAGCTTACCGACAATCAGACAAAAATCGGCTATGTGGCAAAAAGCTGGAACGAAACAACAGGTATGGATATAATGACTGCTATGGGCTATCTTGCAGGAGTTTCCCAGACCGAGCTTGACGGCTTTGTTTACACCGTTGCCTCTGCTGACGCATCAAAAATGTATTCACAGTTTGCAGGTGCAGACGAGGAAAAGGTAAACGAAAAGCTTGCAGCCGCCTTTGACAGCGCATACGGAAGTGAAACGGACGAAAAGATTCTTGTGGGCTACTACGAAAAGTATATGCCCTCCCGAGTTTCGGACATAACCTATGACGAGGTGCTTGAAAAGCTGGGCGTACTGAGCCTTGACTCTCCCTCCGCAATCAATATTTACGCAGATACCTTCGAAAACAAGGACAGCATTGCAGACGTAATTGCAGAATACAACGAAACTGCAAGCGAGGACGACAAAATCACCTACACCGACTATATCGCACTTCTTATGTCGGGAATAACCACAATCATTAACGCAATTTCCTTCGGTCTTATTGCCTTTGTTTCAATTTCCCTTGTCGTTTCATCAATTATGATAGGCATTATCACCTACATCTCCGTCCTTGAACGTACAAAGGAAATCGGTATTCTCCGTGCAATCGGCGCTTCAAAGAAGGACGTAAAGCGTGTGTTCAATGCGGAAACAATTATTGTGGGCTTTACCTCGGGAGCATTGGGCATAATTATTTCGCTGCTGCTGTGTATTCCCATAAACCTTATAGTTCACGCAGTAAGCGGAGTTACCGAAATCAACGCAACACTTGCTCCTGCCGCCTGCATAATCTTAGTGGCAATAAGTATGATTCTTACCCTTATAGCAGGACTTATTCCCGCCTCCGTTGCCGCAAAGAAAGACCCTGTGGAAGCATTGCGCTCCGAATAAAACAAAAGCTGTGCCCTTTCATTTACGAAAGGCACAGCTCAGACTGTCGATAAACCCACGCACCGCAAAAATGCGGGTTCAAAGTGATAACAAAATTTTTTT
>CAMDZU010000062.1 GCA_945910715.1 uncultured Clostridia bacterium | reverse complement strand
AGAGAAAACATACAGTAATTGTAGGCGTCGTTTTCCATATCACCTCGCCACAGGCAGTAAACGTCCCCTGTAATTATATCCTTTCCGTCTAAAAAATCCTCAAACGTAAATTCGCTGGACGAAGAGCCGTACAACACCGCTCCGTAGCCAAAGCCCTTGGAGCTGTTCATTGCGTAAATATCGGTACATTCATTCTGCACTTCCTCGCCGTTGTAGTAGGAGTTTTGCAGGTTTTTGTATATTTCAACTACGTTCTTTGTATATTCCGTAATTGTGCCGCTGCCTTCTGTGCTGTACTGATAGTGCCATACCTTTCCCGCAAGCTTGAAGTAATATGTTTTGTTGGAGCCAATGGCAAATATGAATTCGGGCGGACTGTCAATATATGTTCCGTCATGGTTGACTATTTCGGTGTAATCTCCTGTAACGGGATTATATCTTGCAATAATCTGCTTGTAAACTCTTATACGCAGACTCTCGTCCAGCGTACCGCCCTCTGCCCTGCCTGCGTAATAGTAAATGAATTCCCCTGAGCTTTGCACATAGTCAATAAGTTTGAAAAATTCAGCGCCGCCATTAAGCTCTGTGCTGATGTAAAAGGCAGGGTTTCCCTCGGGATAAATACGCTCTTCGATTTGTGCGTTTCCCTCGTCCGAACCTAACCAAAAGCCTTCACCCGAACCGGGTGTGTTCCACTTCAGATTGCTGTCTGCACAATCAACGGCTACCTTTACTATAATTGAATCCTCACAGCCGCCCATAAGCATTATTATAGCGACAGCAAGCAGTACGGCGGCAATTTTTTTCATAGCTTTCTCCTTTCGGTTACTTTACTCTCAGAGGATGGGTCTTGTGATAGATGAAATAGCCTACGATTACCGCCAGCACGGCGGCGCAGCTGATAATTATTCCCATTGGGGCGATGCCCGATTTTGCCTCGATAATAACCCGTCTTGTAACGGAATTTCCCGCATTGTCCGTAGCGGTAACTCTGTAAATTCCCGAGGCGGAAAGGGTATTGTCGTACATATCGTAAACAAAGCCGTCCTTGAGAATTTCGTATTTGCACTCCCCGTCTGCGGTTATTTTAACAGGCTCTCTGAAGGTGATTTCCTGAGTTCCGTTAAAATAAAGCTTTGGGGCTTTGGTATCCCTTGTAAAGGTCATGGTCCTTGTGACTTCCCCGTTGGAGTAGGTCATTGCATACTCTCCGTCACGGTCAAGGACAAGGGTCTTTGCCGCAGGTATTTCCTCTCCGTCAAGGGTTGCGGAGGTTATTTCAAAGCCTATCGGCGCAGTAAAAAGCTCCGCCTTTGAGGACGCCTTCTGCGTTACTACAAAGGAAAGACGGCAAATTCTGCCGCTGGCTACATCGGTAAAGGTAATATTGTACGCTCCGTCCTCGGCAAAAAACATTTTTCCGCTTAACGTACGGGTAGAGCCGTTCTGGTTCACGGAACAGATATAATCGCTGTCGGCGGTTATTTCGGCAGGAAAGGTGATTGTTTCTCCGTCAAGTACGTTTGAGGAAATGCCCTCGGCGGAAAAAAGCCCGTCTGTGAGCTTGCCCTGAAAGCGTGAATCGGTAACGGAAACACCCGATTTTACGGTAAAACCGAACTGCTTTGTTTCACCGCCCGAAACGGCATAAACGCTGTAATTTCCGCTTTCGGTAATCATTTCGCCCTTGGTGAAGCCTGCGTCCCTTTCGTTTAACAGAACGATTACCTCAACGTTTTCGCTCCAGCTGAGCCACATATAGGAAACTTCCCTGCCTGTTGAAAGGGGCGAGGTGGCAAAAAGCTTTTCGCCGTTTTCAAACTCGTATCGGTACAGCTCCGTTTCGCTGTCGTAGAAAAAGTCGCCGCTGTCGGCTGAATCAGTCGTATCATTTTCGTAAAGGTCTGAAATCTCAGCCCCTGTTGTTGCGGAAGTAATCTCCGTTCCGCTTTCGTAAAGGTCGGACCTTTCAACCTCCGTTTCGGCGGAAACGCTTACGGAAAGCGCAAGACCAACGGCAAAGGACGCTAAAACCGCAAATGGCTTACATCTCATGCTGAAGCTCCCTCTGCAATGTTTTCTGAGGCGGCTTGTAAAGCACCTCTGTCTTTTTGCCGAAAACCTCCTCGTTAAGCTGCTCAAAGGTTATTTCCTCGCAGATATATCCGTTGCTCATTTCGGGAGCCTTCGTCTGAATTTCCCGGTCAATTTCGCCGTTCTGATAAGCGGCACGCTGCTTTCTCAGACCTTCAAGCTCTTTTTCCCAGAAGGCTCTGTTTTTTGGACTGTCAAAATATGCCATAGTTCTGTCCTCTGCAATTTTAATTTAGCTTGTATATTGCCTCGTCAAGCAAGGCTTTAAGGCTGTTTCTGCCTTTTTTTACGGCGAAAACATAATTCTGCGTCTCTGCGTCATACAGTACGTTTGCTTTGTATTCGCCGTTTTCGCTGATTTCCGCCGCCGTTTCCGCAGTGCAGAAATAAGCGTTTATCTGTCCGCTTTTAAGTGCGTTTACAGCGTCGTTTTTGCTCATAAGGGGATATTCTCCCTTATTCTCGTTTGTAAGCTCCGAAAAATCCGCCGAAACTGCGGTATTGGCTGAATCAAAGTCGGCTTTGTTGTACTTAAAGCTGCTGCCGCTGTAAACGACGCACATATTGACCGTCATATAGGGCACGGTAACGAGATAGTCCGAGCCTATCTGATTGGTGCGCTGTACGGTGGGAACTGCGAAATCCGCTCCCCCTGTGCCCAGCAGCTCCATTATCTCATAATCCGTGCCGCATTCCACAACAGTATAGGGCAGCCCTGTCTTTTCCGCCGTTCTCTTTGCGTATTCAACGTTCTGTGCATAGATTTTTTCGCTGTTATCCGACAGCACCGCTATTTTCAGCTCTGTTGGCAGGGGATTTTCCGCCGAGCAGGCGGAAAAGCACATAACAGCGCACAAAAGCGCCGCTGCTGCAATAAGTCTTTTCATTCTGTGAACAGCCTTTCCACATCGCCGTTTGCCACAATATCCACGCAGGTGCGGTTTGTGGGAGAGGTAACAACAAAGGCTCTGCCTCGTGGGTTGCTGACAATCTGCTCCTGTTCGCTTTCGTTGATTGCGCCTGCTTTTTCGTAAAGGCGGCAAAGGTCGTGCATATCGTTTGGTGCAAGAGGGAAAATAAAGGAATACTGGCAGGCGTTGATAATAGCCGTTGATTTTCTGGCAATTTCCTCTGTGCCTACAAAGTCCTTTACGTTCTGGGTAATGATAATCTGCATACCGTTGTACTTACGGATACGCTTTGCAAGCTGGAACATAAAGTCGAGGGCAATGGGGTACTTTTCGTCGATAAAAACGTGCGCCTCGTCTATAACGATAACGATTTTTCTGCTTGCGTGGTGCTTTATGTTGTAGTCCCTGTTCTTGATGATTTCGTTGTCAAGCCATTTGAGAACAAGCAGCATCTGTGCGTTGGCAATAACGTTGTTCTTGTTGGCAAGGAGGGACTGGAAGTTGAACACAATGAAGTTTTCCTTTGTGTCGATTGAAGCGGCGTGATTCCACAAATGGGAGTTTCTTCCGCCGTTGGCAAACTTGGAAATATAGTTCAGCAGAATACGGAGATTTTTCTTCAGATATTCGCTGCTGGTCATCTGGAAGTCAATAAGAATTTTATCGTACAGATCGTCGAAAATGGGGTAATCCTCGGCGGTAAGCTGTGAAAGGTCAGTGTCTGCGTCAATGCCCTTTTCGGAATAAAGCCGCACGAAAATATTGTTCAGATACTCCATTGCGTCGTTGTCAACGTTAGGTAGAATCTGCCTGAAAAATTCCTCAAGGAACTGCAGGTGAGCGTTGAAGCTGTTGGAGTTTTCTCCGTCCTCCTCGTCAGCGGCGCTGGTGATAATGTGGAATGGGTTCAGATTGCCCTCAGTCGCCTTGCCCACGTCGATTACCTTGCCGTTAAGATTTCGTGCAAGTGCGCCGTATTCGTTTTCGGGGTCGAGGATAAACACCTTGCTGTTGTCGGCGGCTAAGTTGGAGAGTATTGTTTTGGTGGCATAGGATTTACCCGAGCCTGATTTACCGATAACCGCCATATTGGAGTTTACACGCTCGCTGTCACGCTTGAAGAAGTTGACAAAAATAGGAGTGCCGTTGCTTGTGCCGAAGCTTACGCCGCCCTCGTCAAGAAGGTCGGGGTAAACAAAGGGGAATACCGCCGCAATTGAGGAGGAGTGAATACCTCTGCTCTTTGATGTAAAGCAGTCGTAGGCGGAAATATGGGAGCTTGCGTAGGTTTCAAAGGTCTGCATAAACAGGTCCTGGGTCTTGAAGCTGTTTTCCGCAAGAGTGCGCTTGATTCTCTTTTTAAGGGAGGTGTACTGCGCAGAGGAGGTAACCTTTTTGCCCTCGCTCATATCCTTATAACGCTGGGTAAGCTCGTAGTCGTAAATTGTAACGTAGGTGTTGGTGTCGAAAAGGGTTTCGTTTTCGCTCTGGAGCAGTGCAAGCAGCTCGGAAAGGCTGTCAATATGCTCTCCTAATTCCATAAGCTTCGAGGTCTTTCCCGTTTCGCCGCTCTGCCCTCTCAGCTCGTCAATGGCACGGTCGATTCTGCGTATTGACTGATAGCGGTCAACAGGCTTGAACTTCATTACCCCCCTTGTGTTGGGCATATTGAACAGCCGATAACCCCAGGCGTTTGTTACAAACTGGGGATAGTCGGATATTTTCAGCGTATGGGTAATAAGCCCGTCGTACTTAACCATTCTTGAAGTGAACTCAACCTTTTTGGGCAAAATCCAGTCCATATACTGATCGGGAGTCAGTAAATCAATTTCACGCTCGTCAAACACCTGTGTGTACTGGTATTTGAGGAAAACCGCCAGCTCCTTCTGATTGAGTCTGTGAACGTCAAGTCCGCCCGATATAAGCTGTGCAACGGCGCCTCTCACCTGTTCCTCCAGAATCTGCTTTTTCTTTTCAAAGAAAACAAGATAATGGAAGGAACGGTAAACCTTATCAACGTTGTTGATTTTTTCAATATCAGAAATTCTGTCGTGGATAATTCCTATACGGACTGTAAGCTCCTCCTCGTCGATAAGTCCTCTGACAAAGGCCTGCTTAAGCTCCTCCATTTTCTGTTTTTCGCTTTCGATAAAGCTGTCATAAATAATGGGGCGGTCAATTTTTACAAGAGCGCCTGTCTGGTCTGCGGAAACTGTTCTTATTACTGCGCCGAGAACTCGGTCTATCATAGTGTTCTGCCGACTTTCGGAAAGAAATCTGAACTCGATTGAGGGAATTTCGATAACTGCGCCGTAGTAAACGCCGTAGTTGATTAAATCCCCGTCAAAGCCCTCGAAAGGAGTAATGTCCTTTACGCCTACCGAGTTTTTGCCTTTGCTGTCAGTAATCACCGAGGGCTGAGCAAGATGTCTTATGCCGTGAAACAGAAGCATATACACCTTTTCGTCGTCAAGTGGCATAATAAGCACCACAAAAATAACCACATCAAGCAAAGCAAGCCATCCGCTGTACGGAATATTTGAGGTAATAAGCGCAACGGCTATAAGAGCGCCGAAAAGTCCGATTGCCACATCGACAATGGAAACGCCCTTGAAAAGCTCGGTCATGACTTTGGTTTTTTTCGGTATGATTCGCATGGGACATTGTCCTTTCCTGATTGTTATACTGTTTTAGTCAAAGCCGCAGATTCTGACTTGCCGTCTTTGGGGCGGCTCTCCTTATAGATTTTGTCTATAAGGAGATTGAAAATCAGCATTAGTTGTCTTTGAACTGTGAATTGCCGTTTCTCCTGCTGTCCCGACGTGAAGTCGGCTTTGGCGGAGGCGGCGGAGCGGAATTATTTCCGCCCGACGAGCCTGTGCTGCCCGAAGAGTTATTGGTTGATTGGGTCGTGCTTGTGTAATTGCTTGCGGTTGTTGTATTGCCGCTTGTATAGTTGTTACTCTGCTGTCTTGCGTTGGAGCTATGACTGCTTGCTGCGGTTGAAGTCGGTGTGCTTGTTGTACTGCCGCTTGTGCCGCCCGAAGCTGAATTGGTGTAGCCGCCTGCGCTCTGACTGTGAATATCAGAAGTAAAGGCTGCGGATTCGGTGTTTCTCGCACTATGAACATTGCCTGTGTGCGAAACGGAGGAGCCGCTCTGTATATCCGACGTAAAGGCATAGGATTCGTTTATTTTTTCTGCCCGTGAAGTGCTGAATACGGGAATGTCGTTATCCGAAGCAGCGCTGCCGCCTGAGCCGACGCTTTGAACATCTGAGTAGGAGGATGCAGAGCCGCTTACTTCATCGGAATTGGGATAGGTTATCTGAAGAGGAGCAGCGCTGAAATTATCTGCGCCCGTAAAGCCCATTTCATTTACCATTTCAGCCGCCGCCGAGCCGCCGCCCGTTTCTCCTCTTTTTCTTGTATAAAGATTTGTGCCGTCGAACATACTTACGGATTCAAGGGTCTTGCCGTCTGCGCTTGGGGTAAGGTGAACACCCCTTGCGCCGGATCTGCGGAGGGTCTTGAAGGAATCAGCCATTTTCTTTGTGCCAAGTCCCTGCTTGCCGTCAAGCTGAGCGCCCATTCGCTTGTAGTAATTAGCCATAAAGTCGCCGCCCTTGCCCTTTTCGGCGCAGAACTTCTTTGCCTGATCGACAGACATCATGCGAGGTATCATTGCCATGCCCTTAGGCACTTCAAAGTTGAAGCCTGCGGCATTCATAAGTCCTACGCTGGCCTTGCCGTTTTTGCTCTTGTAATAGAAGCCGTTTTCCTTCGTTCTCTCCATCATATCGATAACAGGAGCAAACTTTTTGTTCTGTGCACGCATTTTGTTGTACTCGGCCGCCTTCCTGTCTTTAGGAACAAAGTCGGGTACGAAGGTAAAGCCCTCGGGGATATTGACTTGTTTATCTGCCGTACCGAAGGAAGTCATACCCTCGGACAGGTCAAACATATTAAGGTTATCCTGTGCACTTGAGGAGAATGTGCTTGTGCAGAGCTGGGTGAAATCGCCGTCCGATTGGAGTTTTGCGCCTTGTTCAAAAGCATTGCTCTTGTCATGGGCGCCGTCCCTGCCGTGAGCGCCGCCCTTATCATTGGGCGATTCATTTGCAGCAAAGGCATTGCTGCCTGTTTTTCCTTGTCTGTTTCTACGCCTGCAGCCTTGCCGAGGACTTTATCCATATCCATCTTCTCGCCGGGAATAAGCTTCGTGTGCGCCAGCTTTTCTTCGGCAGAGGAACGGGGTTTATCGCCGCCGTTGAATTTTTCCTTTGCGGTCGGAGCGCCTGCGGAGAACTTGTTTGATTT
>CAMDZU010000061.1 GCA_945910715.1 uncultured Clostridia bacterium | reverse complement strand
AGGACCCTCTTGACATAGGCTTCCTTTTCTGGGGAATTGCGGCGGGAATTACCTCGGGTGCAGGTCTTTATTTTGTTGCCCTTATGGGTACGGCGGTAATTGCGGTAATTTATATCGTCCTCACTCTTACCAAAAAGCAGAAAAAGAACTACCTGCTTATTGTACGCTACGGCGAAAACTCCGAAAGCAACATTGCCGCTCTTCTCGGCGGAATGAAGTACAAGCTGAAAAACAAGACCCAGACCGACAGCGAAATCGAGCTGACAATCGAGGTCAAGGTGAAAAACAATGATACAAGCGCTCTTTCGAGGTTCAAGGCGGTGGACGGGGTTACAAGCGTTACCCTGCTGGAGTACAGCGGAGAATATATGAACTGATAAGCTTACAGCTCCCTTTACGGGGGCTGTTTTTTTGCCAAAAGGGAACCGGAACAGATTGAAAGCCCATAATCATTGTGCTAAACTTGTGGTAATAACTGTAAGGAGAAACCCTATGCTTTCCTTTTATCTGTCAATGCTGCAAAGCAAGGAGGAAAAAGCCTTTGTAACCCGCCTTTATGAGGATTACGAGCAGATTCTTTTTGCCGTGGCGTATTCAATTATGAAAAACAAGAACAATGCAGAGGATGCCGTTCAGGAAACCTTTTTGCGCGTCGTAAAAAATATTGATAAATTTCTTGATAAAAGCTGTCCCAAAAACGGCGGATATTTAGTTGTAATAGTAAGAAACGTATGCTTTGATATGCTGAAAAAGGCTTCAAAGGAAATTCCCGCCGAGGAAATATCCGCAGGAGCGGCGGAGTCTGCGGAAGACCGGTATCTTGACGGAGTTTTGTCGGAGGAGCTGAGCTTTGCGGTAGGCAGGCTGCCCGAGAAGTATCTGTCGGTACTTCAGCTTTCCGTTCAGTACGGCTTCAGCACAAGGGATATAGCGGATATACTGGGTATCGGCTATGAAACGGCGAGAAAGCGGCTGTACCGTGCAAAGGAAGCGGTCAAAGCGAATCTGTCTTTATAGGAGGGCTTATGGAAAACACGGAGGATTTAAGGATAAAGGCGGCTCTTGACCAATATATGGACTGCTGGCTTGAGAAGCTTTCAAATGCGCCGAAGCACCGTTTTTCTCTGGGCTACAGGCTGAGGAAAAGGAAAATACTGCGTATGGAAAGCAGGCTCAGACGGACTATGACAAAAACGCCCTTGAGAAAAGCCGTTTATTACGCTGTGCTTACGGTTTTGCTTGCGGCACTTTTCAGCGGAGTTGCGTATGCCGTTTATGCCGTGTTTGAAGGCTTTACCACCGAAAAGCACGATATTTATACAAATGTTTGGGCGGTTGATGACGAAAACGCTCCTACGGAAATACTCAGAAAGCTTGAAATAACATACGACCTCAGCGGCTACGATGTGGAGATCATGAGCGATATATTTATGGATTACTGGGTCATATATTCAAAAGGCGATAAGCAAATTCAATTTATGCAGACGCCTAAGTGCTATTATAAGAATGTAAGATATAACACCGAGCTTTCGCCTACGGGTCTTGTTCGGGAGGAAATAAACGGAAATGAAGCAATTTATTTTGAAACAAGGGACGCTTCGTACTGTTATACTGTTGATATGTTTGATTATATAGTTGATGTTTCCACAAATATTGACAAAGAAACCGCTTTAGAGGTTGTAAAATCTATTAAATAGTAACAAAAATGTTTTTTCTTAAATTTTTTGTCCCATCAGTAATATGCTATTCCGTTATTAGTGTAAGAAAGGATGAGTAACCAATGAAAAAGAAACTTATAGCAGCAATTTCCGTGGGAGTATGTGCCGCCGTTACAGCAGGAATACTTGTATTCAATTCTGCAGGAGGAGAAAATCAGGTTGGCTCAGGCTGGTATCTGAAAAACGGCGAAGCTTTTTCCGAGGCAATATATGTGAACGAAAACGCTCGCAATACTCCGTCGCAGGTTTTCGGGGAAAATTATATCCTTTATGAAGGTAGATTTATTAACACGGAAAATGGTGATGATTATGTTTATGTAGGTGAAGAAATACCTGCACTCAAGGTTGGAAAATATTACGTTGACGGCAACACAAACAATCCTTATGTCGAGGTATATTCGGACGGTACACTTCAAAGACACGGCATTGATATTGAGAAGGAACTGTGGGAGGCTCAAGGCGACCTTACGGGTATTTCAGAGGAAGAACTGAACACAATGGCTCAGTCCATAAAGGAAGAAGCTGAACTTGGCGAATCAAGGCTTTATTACGGAATAAAGGCAATTTATAAAGATTCCGTGGTTATTATGCTGAATACGAAAAACGAATTTCCCGAGGGCTTCTATAGGTGCTTTAATTACGAAAGCAGCGATGAATTTACAGACGGAATAGGAAGACATTTTATACGCGTACAGGAATAGCCGTAAATTGCTGATTAAAAGCGGCTTGCTGTCTGTAATACAATAAAAGCAGGCGGCAAGCCAAAAAGCGGCTTACCCACGCTGAAACATCAGGACGGGCAAATCAAAAGCACATTAGAGGAAACATGAAAAAAGTATTTAAGGCATTTGTAATGCTAGCTGCTAAGCAAGGAGGTACATTATGAAAAAATTATTATCTGTTCTGATTTGTTTTGTTTCTATATTTGCTGTTGGATGCACAAGCACTCCTCAAAATCAAACAAGCAATATTACACAAGATGAAGGCAAGAGTGCTGCAATTGTATATGATATGCCAAGCCCATTTGGTGAGAAATCAAAAAACACAGGTGGGGCTGACCAGCTTTATTTTTACCAGCCCTGCGTTGCTGAATTTGACGGAATTTCCGCAAGTCTTATCGACCTTGTAGGCAGTTCCGCAGAGGAATGGATAAACGAAAGTGCCGATATGTCAAAGATCACTTCAATTAACGATTATCATAATCTTTACAGCTTTATAAAGACCTTTAATCCTCCAAAAGAAAAGGTTATGGAATGTTTTGAGGAACAGTACAGATTATTTGAGGAGCTGAATGAAGATTTTGACAGAACAACAGCGGATATAATTTCCGAGGAGGAACTTGAGTTGATTTACAGCGGCACTATTGAAGAGGTAACAGCAAAGTTCTCCACAGATTTCTCAATGGCAAACGGAGAAAGAATTTATTCACCTTACTGGATTTACAGTGCCTCTGTTGATGATTATTTCTCAAACAGTATCGACCCCATGGAAGCAATGGAAAAAATCAGATTGTCTGACAGGACGTATAACCTTACCGATGAGGCGATGAAAGCAATTTGCGACAAAATTCTTGTCTATGCCATAGAGCTTGCAGAAAAAGGTGAGCTTGAGGGAGTATTTGAGGTGCCGCAGGAAACGGATATTGAAATCCCACAAAGCGTAATTGAGCATTTCAGCTTTAATTCCGCACAATAATTTTGCTTTATTTCAACTCTTCCTTTTTGTCTGCTCTTGACGGAAAAGAGAGAAAACAGCAAAACGCCGAAAAGACGGGCAAATCAAAATATAACACAGCTTGGAAAACCGCCAAAAACAATTTGAAACCCCATAATATCATAAATTATGCGCCTATGCTGTTATTATAGAAAAGACGCTCGCTGTGCGTTTAGACAAGTGAGAGGTATCTTGCTTAAAATCGAGAAAGGAAATACAATATTATGAAAAAATCTATATTTGGATTAGTTTTATTGTCAATCTCAATGTTGTTCAGCTCCTGCGGAACAGGCACTGTTACTCTTGCAAAGGATGCGGGAATGCCGCCTTTCAGTATATCATCCAATGCTGAGGCACAGGGCGGAAGCGAGCCCGAGGAAAGCTATTATTTATTATGCAATAACAGACTTGAAACCATAAGAGGAAGCTTTTCGGATAAATTTGTCACTTCAGAGAAGCTTAACGATTGGTTTACAGAAAAAAACAAAAATTACTATTTTGAGATTCCAACAGATATAAGCGATTACGCAAATATGTACTCGTTCATTGTAGATTTCGACATAAGCGAGCAGGAAGTCAGGGATTCTCTCCGTGAAGAAAATGAATTTTCTCTTTCACATTCAGAGTGGTACTACCCTGTTGAAAGCCGCATTTATACTGACGCGGAAATAGAAGCGCTAAGCACAAGGAACAAGGAAGAATGTCAGCGGCTTTTCTGCTCTGATTACTCAATACCTGTTGACGATAAAATTTACCCTATGCGTTTCTGGTATGAATATTCAGTTGACAGCTATAAAGTTCTTGACGTTGATGCGGCAGAACTGTTAAAGCGTGGTCAGTTGTACGAACAGCTTCTTGGAGAATGCGAACAGAGCATAGCTTTATCAAACAAAATAATGACCTATGCTCTAAGCCAAGCCGAAGAGGGAAAGCTTTCGGGAACTTATGCGCCGCTTAAATATTCCACCGTGGAAATTCCCGAGTGGGCGGAGAAATATTTTTTGAGTAATGAATGATATTATTCAACTCTTCCTTTTTGTCTGCTCTTGACGGAAAAAGAGAGAAAACAGCAAAACGCCGAAAAGACGGGCAAATCAAAATATAACACAGCTAATATAGCCGTAAATACGTTCAAAATTATAATATAATAATTGTGCGTTCTGACAAGGCTGGGAAGGAAAACCAATGTATGACGAAATGATAAAAGAAGCTCTCCGTGCTGATTTTGAACGGGAAATAGGGCTTGCCTTGGAGGAATTTCCTCTTGACCATAAATTTTCAAGGCGGCATTTGAGGCAGATGAAAAGGCTTTTCCGCCTTTCCGAGGAAAAATCCTTTGATAAAACCGTGGGGCACATTCCCTTGAGAAAAGCCGTTGTTGTTGCCCTTATCGCTGTATTGCTGACGGCAATACTCACAGGGGCTTCAATGCTGATTTATAAGCTGTGGGACAATTATCGGATACGGGATCTTGATTTATATTCGCTACTTGAAATAACTGATATTGAAAACGCTCCCAAAACCCTTGAACAGCGCTACGAGCTTGGAATCGACCTCAGCAGCTATAAAAGGAAGGTGCATATTGACGAGTACTTTGAGTATATGGTGGAATACACAAACGAAAAGGAGAAAAGGTATCTTGTCTTTGAACAGACCACAAAGGATGTTTACCAGAACATTTTTCTCAATACGGAGGACGCAATAGTGCCCCCTGCGGAGGTTGAAATAAATGGCTGGAAAGGACTGTTCTTCGAGTCAAAATATGAGGATATGGTTTACATAATGGATATTGACGACTATATGTTTGAAATTGCAGGAGGAGGCTTTACCCGTGAGGAATTGGCGGATATAGTAAAATCAATCAGAAAAGCTGAAAAATAACAGAAATAAACGCCGCACTGCGGCTGACATCAAGGAGAAGAAAATGCTTTCATTTTATTTGCAGATGGTGGAAACTCCCGAGGAAAAAAGCCTTGTGGAATTTCTCTACACAGAATACCGCCAGCTTATGTTCAGAATCGCAATGTCCGTTCTTCATAACGAATATGAGGCGGAGGACGCCGTTCACGAGGCTTTTGTGCGAATAATAAAAAATATTTCAAAATTCCATCAATATTCATGTCAGGAAAACCGTGCTTACGCTGTTATAGTAGTGAAGGGCATTGCCCTTAATATGAAAAACAAGCAGAAGGACAGCGAGGAATACCTTGACGATATTCCCGACAGACACTGCACGGAAGAGGAAATTGAAGTCAAAATCACCTGCGAGGAAATAATGGCGAACATTTCCGCCTTATCTCCCACGTTAAAAAATACCGCATATCTTTATTTTGCGGAGCAGCTCACTCCTGCTGAAATAGCGGAAATGCTGGATATAAAAACAGATACGGTTTATCAGCGGATTCACAGAGCAAGGGCAATCCTGCTTGGGGGAGAAAAAGGTAAGGGCAATGTTTGACGAAATGATAAAAGAGGCTCTCCGTGCTGATTTTGAACGGGAAATAGGGCTTGCCTTGGAGGAATTTCCCCTTGACCATAAATTTTCAAGGCGGCATTTGCGGCAGATGAAAAGGCTTTTCCGCCTTTCCGAGGGAAAATCCTCTTTCAGAAAGCGCATTTTTATTGCGGCGGTGGCTGTGCTTGCAGCGGCAATACTGCTTGCAGGCTTCTGCTTCTTTGCGATGATAAACGGCTTTGCTTTCAGAATTTACCCCGACCATTCGGCGGTAACAGGCTTTGACATACAAAACCCCGCCCAAAATATGGACAGCATATATTCCCTTTCAGAGGAAAGCGGCTATGAGCTTGTAAGCAGAGATATCGGCATTTCATTCTGCGTAACGCTATATCGGAAAAACGAAAAGCAGCTTACTCTTACCCAAAGCCTGCCTTCCCTTTCCTTTAACGTCAATACCGAAAACAAAACCGTTGAGGAAATCGCCGTAAAGGGCTGTAACGGCTATTTTATCTGCATGGACGAGGATTCCCTGCTGTGCTGGGCAATGGACGGCTATGTTTTTATGATAGAGGGCAATATTGACAGAAACGAGGCAGCAGAGCTTGCAGAGCTTACTGTACTGCCGTAAAAATGCTCCCCTTTTAATTCCGCTTTCACCTAATAACTTTCTTTTTGGATTTCCGCCTGTACTCTTTGGGTATGGGCGGAAAGACTTTATATGGGGCGGAGAATAAAAAAAGACCGCCGGTCAGCGTATTGCCAACAAAGCGGTTTTCTACCGGCCGAGCAAATCTTCTATACCTAAAATGAAGTGTCGGTGAGGCGGAATTGCCCAAAGAGGCGTTCTTTGAGCAATCTTATTTTTATTTACTTGAAAATTTGTATTATTCTTTTCGGTTTCAGAATAAATCGGAATGAGAACCGGTTCTGAAAAGCATAAGAATAACCTCTCCCTCCATAACCTTGTAAATCAGAAGCCAGTCAGGTTCAATATGACACTCTCTGTATCCCGAAAATTCGCCTCTTAAAGGGTGATCTCTGTTTGCGGCAGGAAGCTGTTTTTCCTGTGCAAGCATAGAAACAACATTTTCAAGCTTTGAAATATCATATCTGGTTTGCCTGCGGATTTTTTTCAAATCCCGTTTAAACTGCGGAGTAATCTTTATTTCAAGCATTTTTGTCTATCTCTTTATCAATTTCGTTCATTATTTCGGAAAAGGAGCTGTAGCTTTTATACTTTTCGGGATTGGCTGCTATGTCCTCCGCTTCGGAAAGGGCAGCACGGGTTTCAGAGTTTACGGCAGGGTACATTTCACCAAACATTGCGATAAATCCTCGCAGCTGTTCTTCGTTAAGCTGATCAAAAATGCTTAGCGCAATTTCTCTTGTACTCATAAAGCAATCCCCCTTTGCGATCTGTTGTAATTTAATTTCCGTATTACTGATTATATCATTATATCACG